>CANBRM010000005.1 GCA_947371915.1 Comamonadaceae bacterium
TTGGCGCGTTGAGTTCATGCCACACCCATCATCACTTCGTTAGCATGCTATCAATGATGAGCAACCCCAACAGCTAGGACATTCCCTAGACGACAGCTAGGCGGCCTTCCCTATGATTCAAAGCGCTCACACAGCGTTTTTGGCTCTTGGAAGTGCACATGACGAACACAGAAAAATTCCCCGTTTTGATCATTGGTGCGGGGCCTGTAGGTCTCACGATGGCGATGGATTTAGCCCAGCGCGGCATCGAAGTCGTCGTGGTGGAAACGCGCCATCGCGGTGAACCGCCCAACGTCAAATGCAACCATGTGTCGGCCCGCACCATGGAAATTTTCAGACGTTTGGGTGTGGCCCAAACAATTCGCAGCGGTGGACTTCCAGAAGACTATCCGCACGATGTGGCCTACCGCACCTCCTTCACGGGCATGGAGTTATCGCGCATTCCGATTCCCTGCCGCCGTGATCGATTCACAGACACCGCTGGGCCAGACGGCAACTGGCCCACACCAGAGCCGCCTCATCGCATCAACCAAATTTATTTAGAACCCATCCTGTTTGAACATGTGGCTGGCTTGCCACGCGTGAAAATTCTCAACCGCACCAGCATCGATGACTTCAGCCAAGACGATGAAGGCGTCACCGCGGTGGGCCATCATTTGGACACCGGCGAATTGGTGTCGATTCGTTGTCAATACATGGTGGGCTGTGACGGAGGCCGCTCCAACACCCGTAAAAAAATCGGTGCCAAGCTCGAAGGTGTGGACGTGGTGGGTCGCGTTCAATCCACCTACATTCGCGCGCCCGAACTCATCAAGCGCTTGAAAGTAGCGCCTGCGTGGGCCACCTTCTCACTCAACCCCAGACGCTGTGGCAATGTGTACGCGATTGACGGCCAAGAAAACTGGCTGATTCACAACTACCTCAAAGAAGATGAAACCGACTTTGATTCGGTGGACCGCGATTGGGCCATCCGACAAATTCTGGGCGTGGACGACGATTTTCACTACGAGATCTTGACCAACGAAGACTGGGTAGGCCGACGGTTGGTGGCTGACAAGTTCAGAGACAGGCGCGTGTTCATTTGCGGTGACGCGGCTCACCTGTGGATTCCCATGGCGGGCTACGGCATGAATGCCGGCATTGCAGACGCCATGAACTTATCTTGGCTGTTGGCCGCACACCTGAACGGCTGGGCCGGCGCTGGCATTTTGGATGCGTATGAACGCGAAAGAAAACCCATCACCGAACAGGTCTCTCGGTTTGCCATGAACCACGCCATTGCGCTTCAAAAAGAGCGCGAAGCCATTCCCCTAGGTTTAGAAGAATTGGGGCCCGATGGCGATGCTTTGCGGGCGCAAGCTGGACAAAAACTCTACGACCTGAACGTGCAACAGTACTGCTGCGCGGGCTTGAACTTTGGCTACTTCTACGATGCCTCACACCTGATTGCCTATGACGGCGACGCCCCGCCCGGCTACACCATGTACCAATTCACGCCGTCGACCGTGCCGGGCTGCCGCACCCCGCACGTCTGGCTGGATAACGGTCAATCGCTTTACGACGCCATGGGCCACGACTACGCCTTGCTGCGCACAGACCCCACGCTGGATGTCAGCGCTTTGTTGCACGAAGCCAAAGCCCGCAGCATTCCACTGCGTGTGATTGACATCACAGGCGAGGCAGCTCAGGGCATTTACAAAGAAGCTTTGGTGTTGTCACGACCAGACCAACATGTGGCTTGGAGGGGGCAGCAGTTGCCAGACGATATCGACGCCCTGCTCAACCTCATCAGCTGCACCGCCAAGGAATATGCATGACATCACGTTTTAATCGCCTAGGGTTGTGGGCCTGTGTCACCACCGCTTTGTTGACCAGCTCATTGAGCGCGCACGCTCAAAAGTCGGACTACCCGAACAAGCCCATCCGCATGGTGGTGACGTTTCCACCCGGGGGCAGCACCGACGTGGTGTTGCGCATGCTGTTGCCTCGCTTGAACGACAAATTAGGACAGCAAGTGGTGGTCGACAACCGACCTGGTGCTGGTGGCAATATTGGTTTGAATTTGGTAGCCAAGGCACCTGCGGATGGCTACACCATGGGCATTGGCGCGGCAGGTGGCTTGTCGGCCAATGCCAGCTTGTACGCACAAATGCCGTTCGATCCTGTCAAAGACCTCAAACCCGTGAGCATGGTGGCTGCGATTCCGTTTGTCTTGATTGGCCAACCCGGATTGCCTGCCAAAAACTTCAACGAGCTCATGGCTTACGCCAAATCGCAACCCGGCAAGTTGTCGATCGCGCATGGTGGCAACGGCACAGCCATGCACTTGTCCACAGCTTTGCTCAACCAAATGAGCGACATGAAGTTGGTTGAAATTCCCTACAAAGGATCAGGGCCAGCGGCCATGGACGTGCTGACCGGTCAAGTGCAGTTGGCCATCGTGGATTTGCCTGCATCGCTGCAACACATCAAAGCGGGCAAGCTCACCGCGTACGCCGTGACCAGCTTGCAACACTTGTCCTCCCTCCCCGACGTGCCCACCTTGTCGGAGTCCGGACTCACCGGTTACGACTCCACCGGTTGGTTTGGCATGGTGGCGCCTGCAGGCACACCGAACGCGATCGTGGCACGCATGAACGCCGAAATGAGCGCCGCGTTGAACGACGAAGCCATCAAAACCAGCATGCGCAACTTGGGCGTGGAGCCCGCGCCCAGCTCGGTAGAAGGCTTTGAGGCCTACATCAAATCTGAATCTCAAAAATGGGCCAAAGTCATCAAGACGGCCAACATCAAAATCGAATGAGCCTCACATGAGCCATACCTTGCACACCGCCGTGTTGATCGTCGGCGCAGGCCCCGTGGGCCTCACCTTGGCCATGGACTTGGCTGGACGCGGCGTGAAAGTCACCATCGCGGAAATTCGCCACTACGGCGAACCGCCCAACGTCAAATGCAACCATGTGTCGGCCCGCACCATGGAGCAGTTTCGACGTCTCGGTGTGGCCAAGGCTTTGCGCGATGCAGGCTTGCCTGGCGACTATCCCAACGACGTGGTGTTTCGCACCCGCATGACGGGCGAGGAGCTCACACGCATTCCCATTCCCTGCCGCGAAGACCGTTACACAGAAACTGAAGGACCCGATGCTTGGTGGCCCACGGCGGAGCCGCCGCACCGCATCAACCAAATTTTCCTAGAACCCATCTTGCTGCACCACACGGCAAGCTTGAGCAACGTGACGCTGCTCAACCGCACACAAGTCACCCAGTTCACACAAAGCGATGACGGCGTGCAAGCAGAGCTGCTCAACCTCGACGACCAAAGCACACAACACATTCATGCACGTTACATGGTGGGCTGCGATGGCGGCAGCTCGAACGTGCGAAAACAAATGGGTGCTCAACTCGAAGGCACCGCTGTCATTCAACGCGTGCAATCGACCTTCATACGCGCGCCCCAACTGCGCAGTTTGCTGCCCGGCAAGCCGGCTTGGTGTTATTACTCGGTCAACCCTGACCGTTGCGGCACCGTGTTTGCCATCGATGGCCAAGAAACTTGGTTGGTGCACAACCACTTGAATCCGAACGAGTCCGAGTCCGAGTTCGACTCCGTTGATCGCGATGCCTCCATTCGCCACATCTTGGGCGTCGATCAGGACTTTGAGTACGAGGTCATCAGCAAAGAAGACTGGGTGGGTCGACGTTTGGTGGCCAATCGGTTTCGCGACCGCAACGTGTTCATCGCGGGTGACGCCGCGCATTTGTGGGTGCCCTACGCAGGCTACGGCATGAACGCAGGCATTGCCGATGCCATTCACCTCTCTTGGCTGCTGGCTGCTCGCCTGCAAGGCTGGGGTGCCCCGAGCATCTTGGATGCCTACGAGGCCGAGCGCCAACCCATCACCGAACAAGTCTCGAACTTTGCGATGGACCATGCGCAAAAAATGATCAAAGCACGTCGTGCTGTGCCCGTCAACATCGAAGCCAACGATGCGCAAGGCGCACAAGCCCGTGAAGACATTGGTCATGAAGCCTATGAGCTCAACGTCCAGCAATTTTGCTGCGCAGGCTTGAATTTTGGCTACTACTACAGCGACTCCACCCTCATCATGGCTGACGGCGAAACACCGCCGCCCTACACCATGGGTGGCTTCACCCCCTCCACCGTGCCAGGGTGTCGTGCGCCCCATTTTTGGTTGCACGATGGTCGCTCTTTGTATGACGCGTTCGGACCTGGCTACACCTTGCTGCGCTTTGCGCCTGAATCACAGGTGGACGCCTTGATGAACGAAGCAAAAACGCAAGGCGTACCTGTTGCCTTGCTAAACATCACACCGCAAGACGCACCACCCGAGACCTACCAACACCCCTTGGTGCTCTGCCGCGCAGATCAACATGTGGTGTGGCGCGGTCATGAACTGCCAACCCATGTAGCCCAAATGGTGGCGCGTTTGCGCGGGGTAGCTTAGCCAGCTAAGTTCGCTTCATACAGCGCGACGCCAGCCTCATTCAAGGTGCGCGTCACAGTGCCTTGGTGCAACAAGTAGTTGAGGCAGGCCAAACTCTCGCCCGTGGCGAGGTTGAGCAATCCAGCATCGGATTCATCAATGCTGCGGCCAAACAAGGTGGTAAAAACATCGACCACACGTTTGGGCTCTTTCAAACTTTGGCGCAAGCGCTCCAGCGTGCGTACTTGGGCCAAGGCTAGGTAATCGAGTCGCGCATGCAAGCCACGAAAGCATTCGTTGTGCGAAGGCAGCACCAACACATCGTCGGGCACCTCCCGCTTGAGCTTGGCCAACGACGCCAACCACTCTTGCATAGGGTTGGCATCGGGTTCGGTGGGGTGCACCGAGACGTTGGACGAAATGCGTGGCAGCACTTGATCGCCAGAAATCAAGAGCTTGCGATCTTCGCAATACAAACACGCGTGCTCGGGGGAATGCCCAGTCCCCACAATCACCCGCCAAGTATGTTGCCCAATTTGAATGCACTCGCCGTCTTTGATGCGGCGATAGCTCTCGGGCAAGGCGTGGATGTATTTGCCGAAATTACCAAAGCGAGCTTGGTAGTTTTCAATGGCGCCATCCGACCAGCCGGCCCGGCGATAAAACGCCAATGCATCCTCAGGCGCTTGACGTCCAGAATCAGCCGCGAGCACGCGGCAATTCAAATACTCGAGCCGCGTCATCCACAAGCGGCATTTGAATTTGCGCGTCAACCACCCTGCAATGCCCACATGGTCGGGGTGCATGTGGGTGACAAAAATACGCGTCAACGGACGTTGCTCGGTGGCATTGGCAAAGATCTGACGCCAAGCGCTCAGGTTGGCCTCGGTCTGCATGCCCGTGTCTACGATGGCCCAACCGTTGTCGTCTTCAATGCCCCACACATTGATGTGGTTGAGCATCATGGGCAAAGGCATGCGCATCCACACCACGCCGGGGGCAACTTCGACCACCTGCCCCACCTCTGGAACTTTTTCAAACGGATAGATGAGCGTGGGCTTTTCAAGCCGATCGCGCGCGGGTGTGGCTTCAGTCATAAGTTGGCTTGTCGGTACAGGTCGCTGGCTCGGGTGAGGGGATCGGTCATGGCATGAATCTACCACCACGATGTCATTCAACGTGCCTCAGCGTACGGACAGCATGGCGAGTAAGCGCAATCATGCGCCGGTAGCCTCACCGTTGATGCGCTGCATTAAGAAAGCATCTGTGTCAAAAATCTCTTGGACTTACTGTCTATTTTTACTGATGTCTTGCGAGGCAATGGCGCAAAACACACCAAGTGCAGGCGGCCATCTGCTACAAATACCTGCCATACCCGCAGCGCCCAGCCTGTCTCCACAGCTGCAGTTGCAGCAGCCCCCCACATCCAACCGAGTTGCAACCGATCCACAGGCAATGACCGTTGTGGCCACGCATTTGCAAATGACAGGGGTTAGCGTTTATTCAGCCTCCGAATTAGTGAACATTTCTGGCTTTGCGTCGGGTCGTGCGATCTCATTGCAGGCTCTGTATGACATGGCCGACAAAATCACCCAGCATTACCGGCGGGACGGCTTTCTCGTGGCGCGGGCCTACTTGCCCGCACAAGAAATCAAAGACGGGGTGGTGACGATTGCCGTGATTGAAGGGCAATACGGTCAGATCAACGTGAACAACACGAGCACCCTCAGCGCACAAATGCCGCGTGATGTGTTGAGCGGTTTGAACGCGGGCGATGTCATCGCCACTGGGCCGTTAGAAGAACGGTTGCTGTTGTTGTCCGACGTGCCGGGCGTTCAGGTGCGATCTACCTTGGTACCCGGTGCCGCCGTGGGTTTGTCCGATTTGATCGTGGAGGTCAAACCCGGCGTACGCCTCAGCGGCAGTGTGGACGCGGACAACGCGGGCAATCGCTACACGGGCGAGAACCGCATCGGCATCTCGCTCAACGTGAACAACCCCACAGACAGAGGCGACTTGATCACCTTTCGCGGCTTCACCTCAGGCGCTGGCTTGCAGTATGTGCGTGCCGCCTACCAAGCCCCTGTGGGCAGAGGCCGCATGGGTGTGGCCTACAGTGATTTGTCGTACGCACTTGGACACACGTTTCAAGCACTGGATGCCAATGGCCACGCACGCATCGCCACGCTATTTGGCAACTACCCCTTGGTTCGTTCGCGCAACACCAACGTGAATGTGGGCTTGACGTTGGACAGCAAAGTATTTCAAGACCGCGCCGACGCCATCCCATCGCTGACCGACAAACGCGCACAGGTCGCAACGGCCACCTTGTATGGTGACCATCGAGACGTCTTGGGTTTCGGTGGACTGAGCATGTATTCACTGGCGTGGTCCAGTGGGCAGCTGAATTTGCAAACAACCGCCGTACGGACCTTGGATGCCAGCACGGCCTCGAGCCATGGGGCCTACAACAAGCTCGCGTTTGCGGTGTCGCGCTCACAGCAAACCGCGATCGACAGCATGTCGTTGTTTGCCTCATTGAGCGGCCAAGTGGCCTCCAAAAATTTAGACGTCTCAGAAAAAATGGAATTAGGCGGCATGTACGGCGTGCGGGCCTATCCGGAAGGTGAAGCCTATGCCGACGAGGGTTATCTGCTAACGCTGGAGGCCCGAAAGCTACTGCCAGTCCCTTTTGATTTGAATGGGCAATTGCAGCTGGCTGCATTCGTCGACACGGGTGCTGTCACGTTGAATCAAAGTCCGTGGACCTCAACCCATAACTCGCGGCACTTGAGCGGTGCAGGTGTTGGTCTGTATTGGACGCAAGCCAGCGCGTTTTCTGTTCGCATGATTTATGCGCGCAAGTTGGGCGACGGAGTGGCCTTGTCCGCCCCCGACAAGTCGGGCCGATTTTGGGTCCAAGCCGTCAAGTATTTCTGACCCTCCCGCACATCAGGGCCAACATCATGAACCACATTTATCGATCCATCTGGAACTCGGCCACAGGCACTTGCGTCGCCACGTCTGAGCGGGCGTCCGCAAAAGGACAGGCTGCTTCGGCGACCTCCACCTCATGCGAAGGCCGTACTCAAACCTTCCGCTGCAAAAAAATTGCAATTGCTGTGATGTTGGCGTGTAGCGCACTTGCGCAAGCTGAGCCCACAGGCGGGGTCGTCACAGCGGGCCGCGTTAGTGTGGGTGGCACAGCCAGTCAAATGACGGTCACCCAAACAACGGCGCGAGCAGCCATCAACTGGCAAAGCTTTGGCATCAGGGCGGGAGAGTCTGTTCAGTTCATTCAGCCCAGCAGCAGCTCGGTGGCACTCAACCGAGTGATCGGCCCCGATGCATCGGTGATTTTGGGCCGTCTGTCCTCTAACGGCCAAGTGTTCTTGCTCAACCCCAGCGGCATTCTTTTTGGGACGGGCGCTTCGGTGAATGTGGGCGGTTTGGTGGCGTCCACCTTGAACATCAGCAATGCCGATTTCATGGCAGGCCATTACAGTTTTACTGGGGCGGGTACAGGCACAGTCGTCAACCAAGGAAACCTGCGTGCAGCAGACGGTGGCTACATCGCCTTATTGGGCGGCAGCGTGAACAACCAAGGCGTGGTGGTCGCGCAATTGGGCGCCATCGCCATGGCGGCGGGCAACGCGATGACCTTAGATGTTTCGGGCGATCAACTGTTGAATGTGGCCATCGACCAAGGCGTAGCCAACGCACTGGTGGCCAATGGTGGCTGGCTGCAGGCCGATGGCGGCAAAGTGTTGATGACCACCCAAGTTGCCGGCAACTTACTGACGAATGCCGTGAACAACACGGGCGTCGTGCACGCTCGCACGCTAGAGAACCACAACGGCACCATTCTGCTGCTGGGCAGCATGGACGCGGGCACGGTCAGTGTGGGCGGCACCTTGGATGTCAGCGGCGGCACGGGCCTGACCGGTGGTCACGTGGTGGCGACGGGCTACCACGTGGGTCTGTTCAATGCGCAGATCAACGCCTCTGGCGATGCGAGCGGCGGCACGGTGCTGGTGGGGGGTGACTTTCAAGGCCAGAGCCCTGCCGTTCCCCATGCCTCAGCGGTTTACATGAGTGCAGATTCTGCGATCCATGCAGATGCCAACGTGCAAGGCGATGGTGGCCGCGTGGTGCTGTGGTCTGACAACTCAACGCGTGCGCATGGCAACATATCTTCGCGAGGCGGTGCGCTGGGTGGCAACGGCGGCATGATTGAAACCTCCGGCCATTGGCTCGATGTGAGCGGTTTGCGCGTCGACACACGGGCCGCACATGGGTACACGGGCACATGGTTGTTAGATCCTACGGATGTCACGATTTCTGCCGATACGACGTCAGAAGCAACAGAGACCGATGGTGTTTTTTCACCCAATCTTGGTGTTGATAAAGCCAATGTGAATGTGGTCGATTTGGTCAACTCACTCAAGAAGACCAACGTGATGGTGACCACGAGCAACGTGGGGAAAAGCGGTGGAGGCCTTGGAGACATCAGCGTCAATGCGGCAATCACTTGGACGATCCCCACCACGCTGACCTTGAACGCAGCCAACGATGTGACGGTGAAAGCGGCCATCACGGCAACCAACGGCAGCTTATCTGTCAACGCGGGGCATGATGCAACAGTCAGCGCCGCTGTGACGACAACGACTGGCAACCTCACGTTCACTGCCGCTCAAGATGTCAATTTAGACGCCGCCAACACCATCACAACGGGTAACTTGAGTGCAATTGCGGGCCGCCACGTCAACGTATCAGCAGCGTCCACCGTCACCACCGGCGACATGTTGTTCCGCGCCGACAACAACGGCTATGGCCCTGGCGCGGGTGCCGGCACGGTCACGATCACTTGCGCCAAGAGCTGTCTCACGATCACAAGTGGTGCCCTCCACATTCGATTTAATCCAGTCCACTACGCAAACACAGCTGACGAAATTAAGGTCTATAAAGAAAAGCTAACGGGTGGCGGCACGTTAGATGCCAAGGCTTGGGTGTTTGGACTGGGCGAAAACAAAACCTATGACGGTCTGACAAACGCCTCCGTCATGGTACTAAACTTGACGTAAAGGAAAGCGCACCGCCTGTCTCTTTGGGTGAAGTACGAATAGCCAACTTTGACACCCAACATGTTGGCAGTGCAAAAAACATCACCTTTGAAACAAGGTTTTCTGATGGCACCTACGACCTGTTTTCTGCTCAGGGCTCACCCGCAGACACTTACCAAGCGCGTGCAGATATTCTGGTGCGACCTCTGACCGTCAGTGCCGTCACACAGACTCGCCTCTACAACGGCAACACACTTTCATCAGGCACACCCACTGTCGACGGACTTCAATCTGGCGACACCTTAAACGGCAGCCGCACCCAAGCGTACGCCAGCAAAAATGCACTCGGTACAGGTGCAAGCATTCTGTTACCCAACGGGGCTTACACCGTGAGTGACGGCAATAACGGCAGCAACTACAACATCGGTGTCGTGAACGCCGCAGGAACCATCACCCCGGCGGCCTTGACGGTCACGGCAAGAAATTCAACGAAGGTTTATGGGCAAACGCCGGCTTTGACTGGCTTCACCACGTCGGGATTGGTGAATACCGAGACCGTGGGGAGTGTGACGCAAACCAGCACAGGTCAGATTTCTACCGCTGGTGTTTCTGGCAGTCCCTATGCTGTGACGCCTAGCGCTGCCACCGGAGGCACTTTCACAGCAGGAAACTACGTCATCAGTTATGTCAACGGTGCGCTCACCGTCACTCCCGCGCCGCTCACCATCACAGCACAAGACGTGTCCAAGGTTTACGGGCAGACGCCTGCTTTGAGCGGCTTCACCACTTCTGCACTGATGAATGGCGAAACGGTGGGTAGCACCACGCAAACCAGCATTGGCCAGATTGCAACTGCAAACGTTGCAGGCGGTCCTTACACAGTGGCGCCTAGTGGTGCCACCGGCGGAACCTTTGCTCCCGGAAACTACGCCATCAGCTACGTCAACGGCGCACTCACTGTCACGCCTGCGCCGCTCACCATCACCGCTCAAGACTTGACCAAGGTTTACGGGCAAGTGCCTGCTTTGACAGGCTTCTCAACTTCTGCACTGGTGAACGGCGAGACGGTGGGTAGCACCACGCAAACCAGCGCGGGCCAGCTTGCAACTGCAAACGTTGGTGGGGCCCCTTACGCCGTGGCACCAAGCATCGCAACTGGCGGCACCTTCACGCCCTCAAACTACGTCATCAGCTACCTCAACGGCGCACTCACCATAACGCCCGCGCCGCTAACAATCACCGCTCAAGACGTAACCAAAGTCTATGGGCAAACACCGACCTTGACAGGCTTCACGACGTCGCCGCTGGTCAACGGCGAGTCCGTCGGCAGTGTCACGCTGAGCAGCACTGGGCAGATTGCTAACGCCAATGTGATTGACACGCCTTATGCCATCACGCCCAGCCATGCGACAGGGGGCACATTCACCGAAACCAACTACGCAATCAGCTATACCAACGGCGCACTAACGGTACTTCCCGCCGAAGTTGTCCCGCCCCCTATTCCTCCCCCCGTCGTGGACCCCACCCCTGACCCTAGCGATACGACACCACAACGTGTAATCCCCGCGTTCAGTGCAACACAAGCATTGCCAGAGATGCCGACAACAGATACGAATCCCCTTCTGTTGAATGTTCAGCCTCTCGTTGCCATCACACAAGGTCCGGTGATATTTCCTGCTGCGCCAGTGCTTATGCCCGAACCCACACTCGTGCAAGTTGCCCCCTTACCAGCGCCGCCGTTACCCATACTGCCCATATTGCCTGTGCTGCCGCCTAAACAAGATCGCAATTAACGCACACGCAAAATGATGAAAACGACCATCCATGACAAGATGCACCGAAGAGCGGGCTGGGCATTGACCGCGGTTTGGTTTTGCATCGTCATGGCATGGTCATCGCAACCAACGCTCGGTGAGGCGGATGATTTACCCTCGAGCAAACAAGACACAGCGCAGCTTGAACGTGATGAATTCGCCAGCGTGCCTGCATCAGCAGGGGCACACGAAATGGTCGAATGGATCTTGCGATCCAATGACCACCAAGGCCTGCCCTTTGTCGTCGTGGACAAAATTCATGCCCATGTCTTCACGTTCAACAGCACGGGGCATTTATTGGGAGACGCACCGGTGCTTCTTGGCTTTGCAAAAGGTGACGATGGGATTGAGGGCATCGGAGACCTCCCCCTCTCACGCATACGACCGCAAGAACGCATCACACCGGCGGGTCGGTTTTTTGCAAGCTTGGCACGCAATCTGTCGGGTCAAGAAATTCTATGGGTGAACTACGAACAAAGCATTTCGATGCACGCCTTGCGCAGCGCTGATCCCAAGGAGCAACGACTAGAACGCTTGACATCACCCACGGTGCTCGATAACCGCATTTCGTACGGATGCATCAATGTGCCGGCAGCATATTGGCGTGACGTCGTGCTGCCGGCCTTCACCCACGCACGGGGCTTGGTGTACGTCCTCCCTGAAACCCGCTCGCTGCATTCCGAATTCGCGATGCCCATCAGTCAACACCCATGAACGTGTTGTTGAAAATTAAATATCCCCCATCTTGGTACGTCAGCAGACAGACGAGCGCCTGACCAAGCGAGAGACTGCATGTCTCCGCACACATGCTGAGTCCACTGAACCCTCATTTTTGAAAGTCACATTCATGACCAAATTAATTCAACGCAATGCTGCCAAAATTTTGGCAATTTCCCTGATGCTTCTGACCGGCGTGGCATCGGCACTGCCCAGCGCCGAAGAACTGAAGGACGAGAAGCAATTGCAGTCCGATCGCACCACGCTCAAAGCAGATAAAGAAACGCTCAAGCACGACGAAAAAACACGCAAACACGACAAATCATCAGGCCGCATGTCTGGTGAATCTAAAGATGGGATGAAGGTCGACGACGACAAGCACAACATCAAAAATGAAAAGACGGTGATTGCCGATGACAAGAACGGCTCAGCCCAAAAGAAACAAGACAAAGCGAATTTAAAAATCGAGAAGGGCCAACTCAAAACCGATGAGGCCCAACTGAAAGCCGACCAGCGCTCGGGCAATGCGAATGCGATGTCAGCAGATGATCAAAAAATCAAAAGCGATAAAAATGCGATCGAACAAGACAAAGCACGCATCGTGAAGGACAAGGAAAAACTCAAGTTAGACGAGAAGAAATAATTTCGTCACGCGGTGCGTCTATCTCGCTCGTTTTAAGGCTGTGAACGGCGCACCAGCAGCGGAATGATTTCTGGCAACAGGGCTTGGGCATCGCCCTCTTGGCAGGCTGTGGCAAGTGTGCGCTGGATAGCCTCAGCCACGGTGCGATCGGCCTGCGTGTCTGTGGCCATTTCGTTGTAATAGCTCAAATCTTTCAAGGCATTGGCCATGCTGAAGCGTAGGCCCGAAGGGTCGCCACTGGCTAAGAAGGGTTTCAAGCGCTCCAAGGCTGCGCCCCACCCGCCACCCATCGCCAACACATCCACGAAGGTTTGCGCGTTCACACCCGCCAGTTGCGCACAAGCCGCCGCTTCGGCCAACAAAGTGACTGAGCCGAGTGAGACATAGTTGTGCAACAACTTCATGCGGTGCCCCGCGCCCACAGGCCCCGCATGCACGATATTTTCAGCAAAGCACGACAAGATGGGCTTGCATTCCTCAAACAACTTGGCATCGCCACCGACCAACAAATTTAGTCGCCCTTCAGCAGCTTCTTTGGGTGTACGGGTCATGGGTGAGTCTAAAAAGTAGCCACCCTGCGCCACGACCAGCTGCGACAGTTTTTCGGTTGACGTGGGCACAGCGGTCGAACAATCAATGACGATGGTGCCCGGACGCAAGCCCTGCAAAACGCCCTCCTCACCCAACAACACAGCCTCGACTTGCGGCGTGCCTGTGACGCACAAAATGATCACATCGCAATGACTCGCTAAGGCTTTGGGTGTTTTGAAAGGGGTGGCGCCGCTCGCTAACAAAGCGTCCAGCGGCTGGTTACCGACGTGCTCAAGCACCGACAGGCTTTGAGCGTGCTTGAGTAAGTTGCTGGCAATGCCGTGACCCATCATGCCAATGCCGATCATTCCAATTTTTTTCATGTTTGCTCCGAATCCTGTGTGTTGTGTGTGAACCGAATGCGACGCATTGGCTCAATCGTGTTTGATAGAAATCGTCTTCAAAACCGTGAAGCTGTACAAGGCTTCAAAGCCTTTTTCACGACCATGGCCACTGGCCTTGACACCGCCAAAGGGCAACTCAATGCCACCGCCTGCGCCGTAGTTGTTGATGAACACTTGCCCCGCACGCATCTGCCGCGCCAAGCGCATTTGACGCGCCCCATCACGCGTCCAGACGCTGGCGACCAAACCAAAGTCTGTGCCGTTGGCCAATTGCACGGCATGGGCTTCGTCATCAAAAGGCATGATGGCAATGACGGGGCCAAACACCTCTTCTTGCGCCAAGCGGTGCTCGGGTGGCACATCACGAATCAATGTGGGCACTTGGTAAAAGCCGCCCTCGGGCGCGCCTGCCACCACTTGCCCCGCTGCGGCAACCGTCAATCCATCGCGTTTGGCTTCGTCCAAAAAGGCGGTCACGCGTTGCAACTGGGTGTGACGAATGAGCGGGCCGCAATCCAAATCCATCGCAGCCGGCCCCGCACGCAAGGCGTTGAAAGCAGAGGCCAATCGTGCAATCACCGCCTCATACACAGGGCGCTCGACCAACACGCGGCTACCCGCCGAGCAGGTTTGCCCCGCGTTTTGCACGATCGCGTTCACCACCACCGGCACCATCGCGTCAAGGTCAGCGTCGGCAAACACCACTTGGGGCGACTTGCCGCCCAGCTCCAAGGTCACCGGCGTGTGATGCTCGGCCGCGGTTTGCACCACCAATTTACCAATGCTGGGCGAGCCGGTGAACGAGATGTGGTCGATGCCCGGATGGCGCACCAAAGCATCACCCGCTTCATGGCCATAACCCGTCACCACGTTGATGGCCCCCGCAGGAAATCCCACCTCGGCCGCCAATTCAGCCACCCGCAAAATCGACAGGCAAGCGTCCTCCGCGGGTTTAACCACACAGGTGTTCCCCGCAGCCAACGAGCCGCCCACGCTGCGCCCAAAAATTTGCAAGGGGTAATTCCACGGAATGATGTGACCGGTCACACCCTGAGGCTCGCGAATCGTGAGGACGGTGTAGCCGTTTTGATAGGGAATGGTTTCCCCCATCAGCTTGTCTGCAGCCCCCGCATAAAACTCAAAATAACGCGCAATAGCTGTCACGTCAGCGCGTGCTTGCTTGAGCGGTTTGCCGCAATCACGCGACTCCAACTGCGTCAACTCATCGATGTGATCGAGCATTTTTTGAGACAGTTTTTGCAGCAAACGACCACGTTCGGTCGCCGTCAAACGCCCCCAAGCACCCTCAAATGCAGATCGAGCAGCCTGCACGGCCAAAGCGATGTCGTGGTCGTTGCCGCGAGCCAAGTGGTCAAACTTCTGACCGTCGGAAGGGTCTAGCACGTCGATGTACGCACCGGAAGCGGGTGCCACCCAGGCGTTGTTGATAAAGTGTTGTTTCATGACGGTATGGATCTAAATAAAAGCAAGTGAATTCTCAAAAAATCCACAAACGCTATAAACAAGATTCACTTTAATTCATTTCAATCGTCACAAAGCCACGAACGCTATTTGAGGCGGCAATGACTTCTTTTTAGAAGCTGCACCATAAAGGGGAATGTCGCCCCATCATGAACCACGCAGCGCGTGTGACATCTTCATCAGCCCCCATTTCAAGGCACGATTCGCCCCCATAAAGCGCGCGCATGCTTCTTGCATGAGACTTGACACGCCGGTCATCGGGCTTGCACAACCATCAACCTAATCTTCATCAAACATGAGCTCTCTCAATTTCATCGGCGGCGAAAAAGGCGGCGTAGGCAAATCTGTGGTGTCACGGGTTTTGGCGCAATACTTCATCGACAAACGATTGCCTTTCACAGGGTTTGACACCGACCGTTCACACACGTCGTTCACGCGCTTTTATGCAGATTTCGCTTCGCCCATCATCGTGGACAACTACGAAGGACTCGACGCGATCGGTGCCGCTTTCGAGGAAACCGTTCACGGTGCACACCAAAGCGTGATCGTCGATCTGGCGGCACAAACCGCGGCACCGCTGACACGCTGGATCAAAGACTCTGATTTGTTCAATGTCATGGCCGATCTCGGCGTGACGGTGAACTTTTGGCACATCGCGGACGCGGGCAAAGATTCCGTCGATTTGCTGGACACCTTGATCGACACGTTTGGCCACGAGACCAACTATGTGGTCGTCAAAAACCAAGGACGCGGCACAGATTTCTCGCAACTAGAAGCATCCGACGCCTTGAAGAAAGCCGTTCAATTCGGCGCACGCGTGGTCACGCTCGGGCAATTGCAAGAAACCAGCATGCGCAAAATTGACCGTCAAAATGCCAGCTTTTGGGCAGCGATCAACCACCACAGCGGTGCCGATGGCCTAGGGTTGCTCGAACGTCAACGCGTCAAAAACTGGCTCAAAAAAACCTACGAAACCTTTGACACATTGCCACTCTAATGATCCGAAGCCAAATCCATCAGGCGCGCTGAAAACGCGCCTGAATTCAACGAGTCAACCAAGCTCTCGAAAAGACTTCAAGGCCTGTAAGTCCGGAAAGCTGGCAGGCCGTTTGGTTTGGAATGCCCCAATCGCCTCGGCCACATGCGCGTTGCTCCAGATCGCGCCTTGTAGCCAGCCCATTTGTTTGAGGGCATCTTCAACGCTGTGATCACGCGCATAGTTCAACGCTTGTTTGGTGCCCCAAATCGCCACAGGCGGCTTGGCCGCAATCTCTTTGGCGCATTGCATGGCCGCGGCTAAGGTTGCCGCGGCATCCACAAACACCTCATTCACCAGCCCATGCACTTTGGCTTGCTCGGCGCCTAAGCGTCGACCTGTGTAAGCCAACTCTTTCACCAAGGCCATGGGCATTAATTTGGGCAAGCGCTGCAACGTACCCACATCGGCCACCAAGCCAATGTTGATTTCTTGGATGCAAAAAAACGTGTCTGCGCTCGCATAGCGAATGCATGCGGCGGTGACCAAGTCCACCGCGCCACCAATGCAGCCGCCGTGCAGTGCCACAACCACGGGAATACGCAGCGTTTCTAAGCGCGTGAACGTGGACTGCAAATCCATCAACTGGTCAAACACAGCGGCACGCCCTTCTGGCGTTTGGTCTTGCAGCGTCAACTCGCCGCCAAAGGCATCCAGCGCCATGCCTGCGCTGAAATGTTTACCGGTGCTGGAAATCACCAGCACGCGCGCCTGCGCGTCGCGATGAAGCTGGTCAAGCACACCATCCAACTCACGCCAAAACGTGGGGTGCATGGTATTGAGCGCATCGGGTCGGTTGAGCACCAGATGCGCCACGTGATCGTCGATGGACAGAGAGAAGCAGGTCAATGAGTTCATCCTCTGAATATAAATGGCCTGCCGCTGTGCAAGCTATCGGGTAGACCCGAAGCTGGTGTGTGTCAAGGTTTCGCGGGCAGCACCGTGCCCCAGCATGCGCCAAAGCCAATGCGTGCTGCACCGGGCTTTTCACACCATCCACGAAGAACCACCGCATCCCCATCTTCTAAAAAGACGCGACGTTCGCCGTTGGGCAAGGTCAAGGGATGTTTGCCGCCTGTGGTCAGCTCAATCAACGCGCCCGCTTGATCCGGCGTGGGCCCCGAGAGCGTGCCACTGCCGAACAAATCGCCAGGTTGCAGATTGCAGCCGTTGACGGTGTGATGGGCCACGAGTTGCGCAATCGTCCAATAGGCATGGCTGTAGCTGGTGCGGCAAATAGACGCATCGGCTTCGCCTGCCTGGCGCATACGTGGCGTTTGCAAACCCACTTGAAGTTGGATGTCAAAAGCGCCCTCTTGGCGATTGGCTGCAGTGTCCAAATAGGGCAACGGTTGAGGATCGTCCGAGGGTCTGACAAAAGGCACCCGATAGGGTGCCAAAGCCTCCATCGTGACCACCCAAGGAGAAATGGTGGTGGCGAAGTTTTTGGCCAAAAACGGTCCCAACGGTTGGTATTCCCAAGCTTGAATATCACGCGCGGACCAATCGTTCAACAAGCAGATGCCAAACACATGCTGCTCGGCTTGGGTGATGTCAATCGCATCGCCAGAGGCATTGCCCGAGCCAATAAAAATCCCCAGCTCCAACTCAATGTCCACACGTTTGCTGGCG
Organism: Comamonadaceae bacterium; assembly: GCA_947371915.1. GTDB lineage: Bacteria > Pseudomonadota > Gammaproteobacteria > Burkholderiales > Burkholderiaceae_C > Limnohabitans. The sequence goes on from CANBRM010000005.1 coordinate 17,768, forward strand.
GCAAGCACAGGCACCTCTGCATCGGGCGCTTTGATTTGTCCTTTAGGGCGTGTAAACGTCTGTCCTGACACACCAATGCTGGATGCACGACCGTGGTAGCCAATGGGCACCCATTTGTAGTTAGGCAACAAAGGGTTGTCGGGGCGAAACAGCTTGCCAACGTTCGTGGCATGGTGGACCGAGGTGTAGAAATCGGTGTAGTCCCCGATGCGGGCGGGCACATCAAACACGACATCCGACGCAGGCACCAAACATTCGACAAGGCTGGCTTGCGCCGGGGCACCTGTGCGCAAAGCACGGGACAAGGCCAAACGCAATGCGGCCCACGCAGGCTCACCCAAGGCCATCAAGGCATTGAGCTTGTCTTGCGCAGCGGCCTGCAAGGCGGCTTGCGCCAAGCCACTGAACAGCGACCGTTGTGCCAAGGCTGCCAGATCAACAACTTGGTCGCCAATGGCCACGCCGCATCGGTATGCTTCATCGGAACCTTGACGGCGAAACACGGCGAAAGGCAGGTTTTGAATCGGAAAATCGCAGCCAGCGACGTTGGCCGTTTCGACCCAGCTGCGCAAATGTGGGTCGTGGGTTTCGTTGAGTGTGGTCATGCGGTGTTTTCCTTGGCGTTTCACAAATCTTGCAACGCGATGTCTAACTGTTGCTGGAACAGTTCAGCGTCACCCAATGCATGGGCATTGAGCAAAGCCAGCTTCACCAGGAAGAGTTCTTTTTTGTCTGAACCGGCTTGGTCAATCGCCGTGGCCAGTGAGTCGTAAACGGTTTCTAAGCCCGTGAGGCTCAACGTGGAATGGGTGGTCATGAACGTGCTTTCTTTATTGCGGCAATGCGGCGACCAAGGCCGCTTGCAAACGGGTGGCGTCTAACGTGAGCCAGCGAGCGCAAACGTGCTGATCGGGGCGCAACAAATAACCTGCGCCGCTGGCTTGTACGCCGTAGCGGCGGCGGAAATGGCCTTGGGCATCGGCCAAGGTCACATCAGCCCCTGCCACATTTGGGTACGAGCCCACAGCAATCAGGCGCATCGGCACGCCCTTCGCGCGCGTCTGTGCCACCACCTCAAGCAAGGCGGCGGGGACAGCCTCTGCCTTGGTGAAATACAGCAAGTCAAAGCCTCCCCCCAAATGGTCTAGCAAAAAGTCATCGGGGGCCAAACGTATGTTTTGTGGCGGTGCACCGTGTTCGGGGCCCGCGGTGAACAAGGCGTTGTCGTCGCCCAAGCTGTTGAGCATGGAATGCGTGTAAGCATGCGGACGCGAGGTGCGCCAGTGGTACAGCGGGCGCACAAACGCCTGCGTCAATGACAGCGACAGCACCGCATCACGCAACAACTGAAAGCCGCCTTTTGGAGGTGCCATGAAGCGCGTGCTCTTGCCCGCCTCTTGAATGATTTCTCGTGCCGCCCCCACGCGCTCCGCGCTGTGGTTGGCCAACAGCTTTTGGCTGGTCAGCCCTTTGACCACAAACGCCAATTGCCACCCCAACGACTGGGCGTCTTGAAACGCCGTGTTCGCACCACGCACGCCAAAAATGGGCAACAAATGCGCGGCATCGCCCGTGAAGATCACGCTGCCATGCACAAAGTCCGGCAAGGTCAAGGTGCGGGCGGAGTAAACCGAGTTCCAGTCCATCTCCCATGGCGCGCCGGCGTGACCGATCATGGCCAGTTGTGCATCGATGCGGATCTTCAACGACTCCGGCTTTAAGGCCTCTTCGGGCGTCTCACCTTCGGGCAACTGGTAGTCCACACGCCAGATGCCATGCGGCTCTCGGTGCATCAGGATGGTGTTGCCGCGATTCCAATCAGGGTCGAAATACGCCAAACGCTCGGTCGGCAAGGGCAGATCAATCTTGATGTCCGCAATCACAAAGAAGCCTTCGTAAGAAGCCCCTTCCATTTGCAAATTCATCGCGCTGCGAATGCCCGAGCGTCCACCGTCTGCAGCAATCAGCCAATCGGTTTCCAAGGTGTAGGGGCCTTCAGGCGTGTCTAGGGTCACCTTGGCAAAACCATCCATCTGCTCAACCTGTGTGACGAGATTGCCCCAGCGAAAGTCAATCAAGTCACTGGCGTTGCAAGCGTCCAGCAGGTACTCCTCCATGTATTGCTGCTGGATGTTGAGCATCGGAAAAAATCGGTCGTCCGGATCGTGCGGCGCCTCTAAACGAAACACACGCTCACCTCGGTAATACGAGTTGCCAAACCGCCAAGGTAAACCGTTGTCAGTCATGCGGTCGGCCACACCGACTTGCTGCAAAATTTCCATGGAACGGCGCGTGAACACGATCGCCCGACTGCCTTGAGAGACTTGCAACTCAGAGGTCACGATCACGCTGGCGACACCATGACGCGCCAACTCCAGCGCTACCACCATGCCTGCAGGACCAGACCCCACGATGACCACTTTTTGGCGCGCCTGCTCGCCGTGTTGAGAAGGCAACCAAGGCTTGTGAACTTGGTAGTGGTAGTAAATCGAAGGGCGCGCCTCTGTGGTCGGGTTATGCATGGTCAAACTGAAAAAATAACGCCCAAAGCCAGCACAAACGAAGCCAAGCCCCAAGCCCAGATGGGCACGCTCACCCAGCCAGTAGCGTTGGCCGCAGAAGCTTGACTTGACGTATCCGTAGCGCCCCGAACTGCCACGTCAACCGGCGCATCAAACGTCGCCTCAAAGCGTTTGAAAAAGTCTTCGGCCAGCGACTTGGCCGCGCCGTCCACCAAACGCTGCCCCAGCTGCGCCAATTTGCCACCAATGCGCGACTGAACGGTGTAGCGCAATTCACAGCCTTGATCGTTGGGCGTTAGGCTCACATTCGACTCGCCTTTGCCAAACCCCGCGACGCCACCTTGTGCATCAAAGACCAAGGCATAGCCATTGGGAGGATCGATGTCTTGCAAGGTGACGGTGCCTGCAAATTTGGCCGACACAGGTCCGATTTTGATGGCCACGCCCACGGCGTAGCGGTGCTCACCGACCAATTCAAACTTGTCGCAGCCGGGAATGCAGCGCTTTAAAACTTCAGGGTTGTTGAGCGCATCCCACGCTTGTTCGCGACTGACCGGCAATTGCCGTGTACCTTGCATTTCCATATCGATGAATCTCCTTGAATTGACACAGGGTCAAGTTTTTAAAAGTTGTTGAAGTCCGTGGGCAAATGATGTCAGACGGTCCAAATTATGAATCGCGACTTGAGCGTCGCAACATTCAGACAAGACCTTGGGGCCACGCGCCAAAGGGGCATACCCCTCAAACCGCAGCAAAGGGTTGAGCCACAACACACGACGGGCGTGATGCTTGAGCCACTGCATTTCGTGCCGCAACACACCAGGCTCACCCGTATCTAAGCCGTCGGTGATGAGCAACACCACCGAACGCCTTGCGGTCAGGGTGCGTGCATAGCGCTGACGCAACGTCGCCAGTGAGGCGCCCAAACGCGTGCCCCCACCAAAATCAGACACCGCAAGGTTGACCGATTGCAGCATGGCGTCGGGATCGCGCAACGCAAACGCTGAGCGCAAGTCCGTCAATTCGGTGCCGAACGTGAAGACGGTCCTCGAGCCTTGCGGTGTGCGCTGGTGTAAAAAAGCCAGCAACATGCGTGCATAGGGTGCCATCGAGCCCGAGACATCCAGCAGCACCAGCAAAGGCAAGGGCTGTTCTCGCCTGCGCTGGCGCGGCACATGCACCACCTCGCCACCATGACGCGCGGCACTGCGCATGAGCCTTGACCAATCCACACGCGAACCCCGTTCGCTTCGACACCAACGCCGGCTTTTAACCTGTGGCATCTCCAGGCGCATGGCTTTCACGTGGTGTTGCAGTTGTAAAAATTCGTCGGCACTCAAGCTCAAAAAATCAGCCTGTCGCAGCCGCTGCAAGTCACTGGCGTTAAGTGCGAGCATTGGCGCGCGCTGATCGTCGTGAGACAGCAAAGCTGTGTTGCGGCTCTGTTGGGCACGACGGTGCTTTGGCCCTGCGTTGTTATCGGCGAAGCTGGGCAAGCCGTCCGTATGATTGACATGCGTCCAACGCCGCCAATGTGATTCAAACACCTGAAGAAACACATCGCGGTCTTCTTGCCGGCTCACAAACACGGCCTCTAACGCATTACGCACATCCTCTAACCGATCCAGCGCCACAAGACCCAAAGCCTGAACCGCCATGGCCATGCGCCCCGCATCTACGACCAGCCCTGCGTCACGTAAGCTGCGGCCCATGATCACCAGTTGCTTGGTCAGCATGCGGTTGAGGCTCAGGCCAGCAAAGCGTCGAGGAAGTTTTGCAAGTTCAACACATCGTCTTGTTGCTTGAACAACACACCCGCGGTGTCCATCACACACTCGGCATCTAGTTGCTGCGCCTGCAGCATCACCAAGGCCCGCGCCCACTCCACACTTTCAGCAATGCCGGGCAAACGCTCAAAATTCGAGGCAAACGCCGCACTGCGCACCTTGGCCACAAAGGCCGCCACTTGCGCGGCCAAGGCCTCACTGGCCTGCGGCACTTGCGCACGCACAATGACCAACTCGCGGGCTTGGTCTGGGTAATCCATCCAGTGAAACAAGCAACGTCGTTTCACCGCGTCGTGCAAATCGCGCGTGCGGTTGCTGGTCAGAATGGTGATGGGCGGCACCTTCGCTTTGACGGTGCCCAACTCTGGAATGCTGATTTGGTGCTCGCCCAAATACTCCAAAAGAAATGCTTCAAACGGTTCGTCCGCGCGGTCTACCTCATCAATCAGCAGCACCGCACCAGGCGCGGGCATGTCTAAGGCTTGCAACAGAGGGCGGCGAATCAAAAAGCGGTCTTGGTAGACCGCCTGCTCCAAGTTGCTCGTGGCATCCGGGTTCTGGATGGCGCGCAAATGCAGCAACTGCGCCGCATGGTTCCATTCGTAGAGCGCTTCGCGTTGCTCCATGCCGTCATAGCACTGCAAGCGCAACATCTGGCGCTGCATCACACGCGCCAAGGCTTTGGCCAACTCGGTCTTGCCCACACCGGGCGCGCCCTCGAGCAGCAACGGCCGCTCCAAGCGAAGCGCCAAAAATACAGCGGTGGCCAATCGCCGCTCGGCCAAATACCCTTCTTGGGCCAGCGCGGCCATCAAGGCATCGATGGATGCCAGCGCCCCCGCTGGACTCATGCCAAGGCCTGCTGCACCGCGCGTTGGGTTTGCACTTTGATCAAATGGGCGCGGTAATCGGCAGAGGCATGCAAGTCGGCATTGAGCTCGCTGGCGTCGATCACCACATCGGCCACAGCTTCTGGCGTGAAGCTCTGGCTCAAAGCAGCTTCTAAACCTGCATGACGAAACACCCCATTGCCAGCGCCCGTCACGGCCACGCGCACGCCGGTGGTGTTTTGCGCCACAAACACCCCCACCAACGCGAAGCGCGAGGCAGGTTGTTTGAACTTGGTATAGGCACAACGCGAGGCGGCTGGAAAAGCCACCGCCGTGATCACCTCACCCGGCTCCAAAGCCGTGGCATACATGCCTTGAAAAAACTCATCGGCTGCGATCTGTCGACGATCGGTGTGCACCGTCGCGCCCAAGGCGAGCAAGGCACTCGGGTAGCAAGCGGCAGGGTCGTTGTTGGCCACAGAACCACCCAAGGTGCCCATGGCACGCACTTGGCGATCGCCAATGCCAGCGGCTAAGGCCGCCAAGCCTGGCAAGGCAGCGCGCAAACCTGCGTGCTGGGCAACATCTTGATGGCGCGCGAACGCGCCCACCACCCAACTGTCGCCACTTTGGCGAATGCCTTGTAGCTCGCTCAGCGCAGACAAATCAACCAACTGCTCAGGGCTCAACAACCGTTGCTTCATCGATGCCAAGATGGTTTGCCCGCCTGCAAGCGCTTGACCACCCGCCGCCAACAGCGACAAGGCTTGACCCAAAGACGTTGGGCGCTCGTACGTGAATGCATACATAACGCGTGCTCCTTAAGCCTTCATGGCTGCAGCGCCTTGCTGCACAGCCAAAACAATATTTTGATAACCGGTGCAACGGCACAGATTACCTTCCAGCGCATGACGCACATCTTGCGCATCCACCGCTGAATTTTTTTGGCAAAAGCCCACCGCAGCCATCACCATGCCTGGCGTACAAAAACCGCACTGTAAGCCGTGGCAGGATTTGAACGCTTCTTGCATAGGGTGCAGCGTGCCATCGGCACTGGCCAAACCTTCGATGGTGGTGATTTGTGCGCCCTGCGCTTGCGCGAGCAGCACGTTGCATGACTTGATGGCGTTGCCGTTCATCAGCACCGTGCAAGCACCGCACTGAGCCGTGTCGCAACCCACATGGGTGCCGGTGAGTTGCAAGTGTTCGCGCATGGCCTGCACCAGCAAGGTGTTGGGTGCTGCATCTAGGGTGACGGCTTGGCCGTTCACGGTCAAAGTAACTGGCATCAAAGTGTCCATTTTTTTAGCCTTGTTGCATCAAGCGCCAGAGGCGATAAGGGGTCAGCGGCATTTGCAACTGAGACGATAAGTCAGCACGACCGTGGCGGGCCAAGGCATCGGCCACGGCATTGACCACGGCGGGCGTGGCTCCAATGGTGCCGAGTTCGCCCACGCCTTTCACGCCCAACACGTTGTTTTTACAAGGAATGCTTTCGTCCGTGTGGGTATCAAACAAGCCCGGCATGATGTCGGCGTGCGGCACGGCGTAGTCCATCAAACTGCCGGTCAAGAGCTGGCCCGTTTCAGGGTCATACACCACCTCCTCGAGCAAAGCTTGGCCAATGCCTTGCACGGCACCGCCATCAAGTTGGCCGCGCACAATGATCGGATTGACCACGCGCCCCACATCGTTCATCGAGGTGTAAGAGACCACCTGCACTTCGCCGGTTTGCGGGTCTAACTCGACTTCGCAGACATGGCAACCATTGGGCCAAGTCGGGCCACTGGCAGCGGTGGTGGAGTTGAGTTCGATGCGTTGCTCAGGCTGACGCGCCGCCAATTCGGCCAAGCCAATTTTCAAGTCTGTGCCCACCACGTGGAAAGCGCCTTGCTCGTAGCGCAAGTCTTGCGATGAGGCTTCCAAAGCCTCCGCCGCCAAGTCTCGCGCTTTGTCTAGGGTTTGCTGGGCGCCCACGCTCACGGCCGATCCGCCCGTGAACAACGAGCGCGAGCCCGCGCTGCCAAACCCATTGCCGCGATCGGTGTCACCCATGACGATGCGCACTTGAGACAACGGCACACCGAACACGTCCACCACCAGCTGCGCCAATGACGTGGCAATGCCCTGCCCCATGGCGTTGACGGCAGTGAACACTTCAATCACACCATCCGGCAGCACCTGCACATGCACGTTTTCTTCCAAGGCGTTGCCGCCCGTCCACTCTAAGAACGTGGCCACACCCAAACCGCGCCAGCGTCCGCGCTGCGCAGACTGCTGGGCGCGCTCTGCAAAGCTGTCCCACTTTGCTTGTGCCAAGCCTTGGTCCATGATGGACGCAAAGTTGCCCGTGTCATAGGTTTGACCCATGGGGTTTTTATAAGGCATTTGCGAAGGCGCAATCATGTTGCGACGGCGCAATTCAATGCGGTCGATGCCGGACTGGCGCGCTGCCTCGTCCATCAAACGCTCCATGTTGTAGATCGCTTCTGGGCGACCCGCGCCTCGGTAAGCGCCTGTCGACGAGGTGTTGGTCAACACGCCCACAAAGTGGAAATCGATCAGCTGAATGTCATACACGCTGCTCTGCACCCACGGGCCAATCAGCAGTTGAATAGCCACACCCGTCATCGACGGGTAAGCACCCACGTTGGCAAGCGTGTCAATGCGCAAAGCCAAAATCTTGCCTTTTGCATCCAGCGCCATGCCCGCTTTGACAGACACGTCGCGGCCATGCGCACTGCTCAAAAAGTCTTCGCCGCGGTCGGCAATCCATTTGACGGGGCGCTGCAAAGTATGGGCGGCATAGGCCACCACCAAGTCTTCTGGGTAAGCGCCGGTTTTCATGCCAAAACCACCGCCCACATCACCCACCACCACGCGCACTTGCGAGGTGGGCAGGCCGAGCAAGTCACACACCAAAGTGCGCACGCCCGTTGGCATTTGCGTGCTCATGCGCACCACCAAACGACCATCCTCTGGGGTCACCAACACGCTGCGCGGCTCAATCGTCAAAGCTACCAAGCGTTGGTTGGTGATGTCGAGTTGCACCACATGTGCCGCTTGAGCAAAGGCCTGGGCTGTGGCCGCCGCATCGCCATAACGTGTTTCGGCTACACGGTTGTCGGGCGCATCACACAGCAAAGGTGCATCTGCTTTCAGTGCGTCATCGAAGGTCACCGCACAAGGCAACTCTTCAAATTCCACCATCACGGCCTCGGCGGCATTGCGTGCCTGCTCTTCTGTATCTGCCACCACGGCGGCCACAGCCTCACCCACGTGGCGCACACGATCGGCCGCCAAAATTCGGCGATCGGGTGATGCAGCGGGTGTGCCATCTGCACGGGTGAAGTTCACGGGCCTGGGCATGGGTTTCATGCCTGCGTCTTTGAGTTGCGGGCCCGTGACCACCAAGTGCACGCCAGGCATGGCCTCGGCCGCAGAGGTGTCAATAGACACGATGCGTGCGTGCGCATAAGGCGAACGCACAAAGCACAAACGGGTTTGACCGTCTGGCGTGATGTCGTTGGCATAGACGCCAGCGCCCTTGAGCAACTGCGTGTCTTCCAAACGCTGAACAGCTTGTCCGCTGCCAAATTTTGAGGGGTTCACCAAGTTCAATCTCCGTAAAGTTCAAGCCACTGACACACGATCAGTTGGCTTTGATGTTTTTCTCTGTGGCCACTTGACGCCATGCATTGATCTCTTGCGTGATCATTTTGTCAAACTGCTCAGGGGTGTTGCTGACCGGCGTGATGGCCAAAGCGCTGATGCGCTTTTTAACATCGGGCAACTCCAACACGCGCGCCACCTCTTCTTGAATTCTCTTCACAATCACAGGCGGTGTGCCAGCAGGTGCGAGTAGACCGCTCCAAAACGACACGTTGATGTCAACGCCCAGTTCAGTCATGGTGGGCACATTGGGCAAGTCTTTCAAGCGCTCACCTGACGTAACAGCCATGGCCTTGACGCGACCGCCTTGCAAGGCGGTGAGCGCGGGGCCACTGTCGATCAAGGTCATCGTCACATCTTGGGTCATGACGGCTGTGATCGCGTCAGCGCTTCCTTTGTAGGGAATGTGCTGAAAACGTGTGCCGGTTTTGCCGTTGAACAACTCGGCAATCAACTGAAACGACGCAGAAGGCGCGCTGTAATTCACCTTGTCGGGGTTTTGCTTGGCATAACTCACCATCTCCGTCACCGACTTGGCGGGGTTACTGGCATGCGTGAGCATCACCAAGGGAAAGGTGCCCACCAACGAAATGGGGGCGAAATCTTGCGGTGTGTAGGGCAACTTGGCGTACAGCACATGGTTAAACACGATGGGACCACTGGCACCCATCAACAAGGTGTAACCATCGGGTTTGGCTTTAGCCACATAGCTCGCCCCGACAATGGACGCGATGCCCGGACGATTTTCGACAATCACCGGCTGACCCATGCTGGTGGTTAACTTTTCAGCAACGATGCGCGCCAGCACATCATTGGCACCACCGGGCGAGTAACCCACCACGATAGTGATCGGACGCGTCGGGTAATCAGCTGCGGCGCTGAGCAGTGGCGTCGCCAAAGCGCCCAAATAGGCCAGCGTCGTCAAAAACAAACGCTTACGAGCAAACACGGACATGGTCAAAGGTTCCTTGAAAACAGGCATCACTGAAGGCCAATTTGCACATTCAACACGGCGGCTCGACCATCATGCAAGGCTTGCAAACATCGAGCGATCGCGTCGGGGACATCTGCAGGGTCACTCACGCATTCGCCGTAAGCGCCAAAGGCTTGCGCCACTTGCTCAAAGTGGCGCTCAGAGCCTTGCAAGCGGGCTTGAAACTCGTTGGCCTGTGCGGCTTCACCGTCGGGGTAAACGCGCAGCACCGCTTCTTTCACGGCCTGCCAACCGCCGTTGTCCAACACCACCGTGAAGATGGGCAAGTTGTAACGCTGTGCTGTGGCGTACACCGAGGTAGGCGTTGAGAAATGAAAACCGCCATCGCCCACAACATGGACGACCCGCACCTTGGGTTGGGCCAGTTTGACCCCCAGCGCCATACCGCCGCTGTAACCCAATCCACCGCCTGCCCCTCCCAACAGGGTCAAAGGTTTTGTGCGTGAAATTTGATTCAGCACCGCCGGCGTGTTGCGGATGGCCTCGTTGATCACCACATCGTCTGGCGCCAACGCTTGACCCAGTTGCGCACACAAATAAGCCGGGCTGATGGCACCTGGCGTGCCAGGCTGGTGGGCTAATTTTTCAACGTTGGATTGACGCTGTTGGTACTCAACCTGCATCTGCGCCATGCGCTCTTTCACGCGCGCGTGGAAGGCTTCATCGGCTAACGCTCGCACGTCGGCAATCACTTGTCGCAACACCGTGGCGCAATCGGCTTGCAGGCGCACATCGGTGGCAAAGCCCCACATGGGGAAATCTTTTTTGATGGCATCGACATCCACTTGCGTCCAGTGCGTGTGGGGGTTGTCTTGCAAAAATTTAGGCAACCACGGCACGTCGACATCGAGCAACCACCCCACATCAGTGCTCGCCATCGACACGCCTGGATCAAACCCAGCAAAACAAGGCGATGAACGCGAGATACACAAGTAGCTAGGGCTGAACTCAAACACCCGAATGCCGCACAACACAGCCAGCTCTTCCAGCGCTTGCACCGCTTCAGGTTTGCGCCCCAAATACGACGTGACGACGATGGGCCGATCGGCGGCCATGAGTTGCTCGGCCATGCGACGCGACGTAGAGGGTTCAACGCCACCAGCCAACACAGGGCCATATCGCTCGGCACTGAATGACTGCGCTTGCTCAGCACCCCAAGTCTCAGCCAACACTTCGCGTGGCAAGGTCAGATAAACCGGGCCCGGTGGGTCACTTTGCATCACGGAATGACCACGGCGCAACACCTCTTGGGTGATCATGCCACTGGGCAAGTTGTATTCCCATTTCACATACGGGCGCACCAAGCTGGCGATGTCAAACGGGTCTTGGACAAAGTGCACATAGTTGTCTCGCGAGCCTGGCAACTCACCGCGCAGGGTGTAGGGTGCCTTGCCTGCAATCAGCATCACAGGCAATCGCGCCCTGAACATGTTGTGCATGCCCATCGCGGCGTTGGCGGTGCCAGCATCAACATGCACCATCACCGCCTGCCCTTTGCCTGTGACAGCGGCATAACCTGCGGCCATGTGCATGGCCACGTTTTCATGCGGACACAACACCAACTTGGGATGCGCCAAGCCCTCACGGTCCCAGCGGGCCAGCTCTTCAATCAAAGAAACGTGGTCTGTGCCCAAGTTAGAGAACACATGGTTCACACCCAAATCTGTCAGTCCCTTCCAAAAATAATGGGAAGTGGTGGCGGGGGTGTGAGGAGGCATAAGAAACAAGCTCGCTATGTATTCGTTAGCATGCTAGCAATCATTCATACCGCTCGTCGCTAGGGGATTCCCTAAAAAAATAGCAACTCTCACTCGGGCTGAATGCCTGAGCGTTTGATGACTTGCCCCCACGTATTCATCTCTTGCGTCACCCAGCGTTCAAGTTCTTGCGGCGTGCTCGACAAGGGCTCAATGTTGAGTTCTTTCAAACGCTGCTTCACATCTGCCGACGTCAAGCTTTGAGCCAAGGTTTTCTGTAGTTCTGCCGTCACATCCACGGGCGTGCCGGCGGGTGCAAACAAGCCCCACCAAGAACCCACCTTCATCTCCGGCAATGGAGCACCCGCTTCAGCAAAGGTGGGAACGTTGGGCAAACTTGCAGCGCGTTTATCCCCTGTGATTGCCAACGCTCGCAACTTGCCCGATTCGACCAATGCCTTGGCGCCACTCAAACCCGTCACCATGATGTGAATATGCCCAGCCACCAAATCGTTGATGGCTGGATTGGCGCCTTTGTAGGGGACATGGACCAGGTCAAGCCCAAACTTCGACTTGAACAACTCCATGGCCAAGTGGGTGGTATTCCCTGCTCCCGCAGAGCCAAACGTCAACTCACCTGGATCAGCCTTGGCGAGCGCCATGAGCTCTTGCAAGTTCTTAGCTGGGAAATTTTGATTCACCAGCAACACCAACGGTGCCGAAGCGATCAAGCCAATAGGTGCAAAGTCTTTCTGAGCGTCATAAGCCAAATTTTTATAAAGAAACGGATTCACCGACAAGTTGATGTCGCCCAACAGCAAGGTGTAGCCGTCTGCAGGCGCTTTGGCCACAGCTGTGAAGCCTACGGTAGCCCCTGAGCCTGGCCGGTTTTCAATCACCACCGTTTGCTTGAGCAACTCGCCCATCTTTTGCCCAACAATACGGCCCAACACATCCGTAGGACCACCCGCAGCGTAGGGAATGATCAGCTTGACAGGACGCTCGGGGTAGATAGTACTCGCAGCGTACGCCAAGGTCAGCCCAAACCCCAACACCACCGCCAAGCAGCGCTGGCCCCAAATCAACAGATTGAACATGCCCGTCTCCTAGGAATCACGCAGACAAATTCTGCGTGATTGAATCTAGCGGAACCCACCCCGAACCTGGGTCAACTACACGACAGCGTATCGAGAGAACAGGCAGTAAGGTGTGGCGTATATGTGAATGGGCTTTGAAAGGACACCATGAAATTGGTTCGCTTTAACGACGGACGCATTGGCGTCACCGATGGACAGCGCGTGGTCGACGTCACCACACTGGCAGGCGTGGATGCAGCTGCATGGCCACCCGTGGGCATGAATCAGGTCATCCAAAACTTTGCAACACTCGCCCCTGATTTTGCGCAAGCCTTGGCCACGCAAGCCGGCATCCCCATCGCAGATGTTCAATTGCAAACTCCCATCCCTTGGCCCAACAAACTGCTGGCCTACCCCGTCAATTACCACGATCACGCGACCGAAATGGCGACTCGAGGGCTGGCCAATGTCCAAGGTTTTTTCTTGAAAGCCAACTCCTCGTTGTCGGGCGCGTCTGAGCCGATTGAACTCCCTGCCCTACCTGGCCGCGAGATTCATCACGAATGTGAAATCGCCCTCATCATTGGCAAAACAGGCCGCCAAATTCCGGTCGAGAAAGCGCTCGACCATTTGTTTGGGTATGCGTGTTTGCTGGACATGACCATTCGAGGCAAAGAAGAGCGCGTGATGCGCAAGTCGTACGACACCTTCACCCCCGTGGGCCCCTGGATCGTCACCGCCGACGAAGTGCCCGACCCTCGCAACATCGACATGAAGCTGTGGGTCAATGGCGAATTGAAACAACAAGCCAACACACGCGACTTGATTGTGGACATCGCACACATGATTTCAATCGCCTCTTCCGCCGCCACCCTGTACCCGGGCGACATCATTGCCTCTGGCACACCTGCGGGCGTGGGCCCTGTCCATGCAGGCGACCGCGTCAGCATTGAAGTCGCGCACATCGGACGCATGGACATCCCCGTCGTTCAAGGCACACGCGGTGCGAACATCGTGTTTGCAAAACCTTATGAATTTGTTCGGGCCAGTTGAATCATGCGCACCACCTTGCAAAGCGTTCAATCCGCCCAAAGCCTCGACGACCTTTACCCTTTACTGGCCGCGAACCATTTAACGGCAGGCTGGCATAAAAAGCGGGCTTCTCTTTGGAAAACGCCCAACACGGCGTTCCAGCCACGCCATTGGTCTTATGAACTCGGACGATTGGCTTTGGATCAAGCGGGTCGTTGGATTGGCACCGAATTGGCCGAGCGGCGCAACCTGCTGCTGTTCAACCCCGTCGGAGACAACGACTACGACACCGTGCGCACCATGGTTGCTGCCTACCAAATGATCAAGCCTGGCGAATACGCGCGCCCCCACCGACATACACCCAACGCCTTGCGCTTTGTGCTGGATGCCAAGCCCGGCGTCTTCAGTGTGGTCGATGGCGTGCAATTGCCCATGTTGCCCGGAGACGTCTTGCTCACGCCGAGTGGTTGCTGGCACAGCCATTTCAATGACAGCGACAGCAATGCGTATTGGATTGATATCTTGGATGTGCCTTTGGTGCATTTGCTAGAGCCTATGTTCTTTGAAGAATTTGGCCAAGCGCACCAACCCGTCGTGCAGCAGCCCCTGAGTCACCCCTTTTGGTTTCAAAGCGCGCAGGTGCAGTCTGAACTTAACCAGGCACCAGAGACAGAAGGCATCCGACGTGTGGCCCTCCAAACCGCGGACCACTTTTTGACGCAAGCGTTGAACTTCATCCAGCTGCAACCCCAAGCCAGTACCCCAAAACACCGCAGCACTGCCAGCCGTATTTTTTCTGTGGCCCAAGGCTCAGGGCACGCCACCGTCGGCGAGCTGCAAGTGACGTGGCAGCCCGGCGATGTGCTGGCTGTTCCTTCGTGGACCGAATTTGAAATCAGGGCGCATGAGACGTCTCTGCTCTTTGAAGTCAACGACGAGCCCACACTCAAAAAACTTGGTTTTTACAAAGAATCTGCATGACACACCCGAAAATCTTGATTGCCGGAGGCGGCATTGGCGGCCTCGCCACGGCACTCACCTTGCTACAGAACAACATCGACGTCGACGTTTACGAACAAGCCAGCGAATTACGTGAAGTGGGTGCAGGCATCCAAATCAGCCCGAACGGCAACCGGGTGTTGGATCACATGGGCGTGTTTGAATCTTTAAAGGCCCTCTCCAGCCCCACCCAAGGCAAAGAAATTCGGCTCTGGAACACAGGTCAAACTTGGCCCCTGTTTGACCTTGGCAAAGCAGCCATCGACAAATACGGCTACCCCTACATGACGGCATTTCGCCCACATCTGCTGCAGGTGCTGGCCGATGCGGTGCAAGCCCTCAAACCCGATGCCATTCATTTGAATGCGCGCTGCAATGGGTTCGAGCAATCCGACGCGGGCGTCACCCTGCACTTTGACGGCGCTCCCTCGGTCAGCGGCGATGCCTTGATTGGCGCAGATGGCTTGCACTCCAAAGTTCGTGCAGCCATGTTTGGCGCAGCCCCGCCAGACTTCACGGGTATGGTCTCTTGGCGCGCTTTGATTCCCATGGAGGTGTTGCCCACACACTTGGCTCGCCCTGTGGCCACCAACTGGGTGGGGCCCGGCGGTCATGTGGTGCATTACCCACTGCATGCTGGCAAGGTCATGAACTTTGTGGGTACGTTAGAAGGCAACACCTGGTCTGGTCCGCCTTGGGTCAACCCCGCCACTGTGGACGCCGCCTTGACCGCCTTTGAAGGTTGGCACGAAGACGTCCAAACCATGATTCGCCATGCCCCCTCGTTTTTGAAATGGGCTTTGTGTGGCCGTCCCTTTTTAGACCACTGGTCGCAAGGACGTGTCACCTTGATGGGCGACGCCTGCCATCCCACCTTGCCGTTTTTGGCACAAGGCGCTGTCTTCACCTTGGAAGATGCCGTCGTCTTGCAACGCTGCATCCGCCAAGACGCACACGACCTACCACATGCCTTCCAGCGCTTTGAGGCGGCACGACTGGAGCGCGCGTACCGCATGGTGCGCGGTGCCAGCGACAACACCTCGCGCTTTCACAACCCAGCCCTCGCTGATGCCAAACAGGGCGTGGCTTTCATCGAACGTGAATGGCAACAAACCGCTATCGGCGACCGCTACGACTGGATCTTCAATTACGACGCCATCACCACTCAGATTTAGGAGTCCTCATGCCAATCGCCCCAAGCACCATGCGCGCCATCTTGGCCCGCACCCCTGTGATGCCGATCTTGACCCTCCATGACGTCAGCACAGCGGGTGATTTGGCACAAGCCTTGGTCAAGGGCGGCATCCATGTGTTTGAAGTGGTGATGCGAACGCCACAAGCCATTGCTGCACTCCAAGCCATGCGTGAAGCCACACCAGAGGCAGACATCGGCATGGGTACCTTGATGACGCCCGAAGACGTTGCACGCGCCCACCAAGCCGGTGCCCAATTTGGGGTGTCGCCAGGCCTTACACCTGAACTCGCGCAAGCCATTCAAGCGCATGGCATGGCGTTTTTACCGGGCGTCGTAACGGCCAGTGAAGTCATGCAGGCCCGCGCGTTTGGTTTGAAAGAGCTCAAGTACTTTCCGGCGCAAGGCCCTGTGGGTGCCGCTTGGCTCAAAGATATGAGTCAAGTTTTTCCAGACGTTAACTTTTGCCCAACGGGCGGCATACGTCCACCCCATATTCCCGAATATTTAGCGCTACCCAACTGCTGCACCGTCGGCGGCTCATGGGTGGTGCCCACTGAGTTGTTGAACGACCGCGATTGGGCGGGCATCACGGCTTTGGCGCAACTTGCCAGCCGTTTTCATACACGTTGAGGAAGATGCCAGATGACGCACCCCAAACGCATGGTTGCTCTGGGTGCCATCTGCACCACAGCGATTTTTCAAGTTCCTGAAATTCCACGTCCGCCTGCCAAGGTTTTAGCGACTAATCGCTGCACCGTGGTGGATGGCATGGCCATTTCTGCCGCTTGTGCCTTTCAAAAACTAGGCGGACAAGCACATGTATGGGCGCGCGTAGGGGATGACGCGGACGCACAGGCCATGCGAGAAGCACTCGCCGCTGAGGGCATTGATCCAAGTGGATTGTTCACGGTCAAAGGCACGAAGTCATCGCACGCCAGTGTGATCGTGGACGGACAAGGCCAGCGCTTGGTGGTGCCATTTCACGACCCACAGGTCGACACATCGCCGAGTTGGCTGCCATTACAAGACTTGTCCAACGTCGATCTTTTGCACTGCGATGTGCGCTGGCCTGAAGGTGCAGAAACCGCGCTATGTGCCGCACATGCACAAGGCGTTCTCACCATGGTGGACGGCGATGTTGCACCACAAAAAGTACTGCAACGATTGATGCCGCTGGCAGATTACGCCGTGTTTTCCGATGCTGGGCTGTTGGCCTATACCGGCCACCACAATGTCCAAGAAGCTTTACTGGCCGTGGCACGGCAACACAGCCTTCACGTCGGTGCGAGTTGTGGCGAAGACGGTTACTACTGGGTTGAAAACGGACAAATTGCGCATGTCCCCGCACCGCGAGTTGACGTGGTGGACACCTTGGCAGCCGGTGATGTGTTTCATGGGGCCTTCGCCTTGGCGGTGTTGGAAGGTCAAGACATCGCCTCGGCAGCGCGTTTCGCCTGCACGGCCGCATCCTTGAAATGCACCCGATTCGGAGGACGCCTGGGCTGCCCAAGCCGCGCTGAAGTTCAGCAAGCGTTGGAACAGTCGTCCTAATTCTCGACCTGTCAAGAGACGCCACGGGTATTCCCGATTCGTAAATGTCACACGCTTTACCGACGTTTAGGCATTCAACGAATTTAAATGCGATCAGGTACTGCACCACTTGTGCAGAGCCCCTCACCCCTCGAACAATCCAAGGAGACACGCATGATGATTCGCCGAACCCTGATGAAGTCATTGGCCTGCGCAGCAGCCGCACTGTCGTTGTGCGGCACCGCGATCGCGCAAAGCTATCCGAGCCGCCCTCTGACCATGATCGTGCCTTGGGGCGCTGGGGGTGGGACGGACGCCACGGCGCGCATCGTGGCGGCCTTGCTTGAAAAAGAAATGGGGCAACCGGTGAACGTGGTCAACCGCACCGGCGGTAACGGCGTGGTCGGTCATTCGGCGATCGCCACAGCGCCGGCCGATGGCTACACCATCGGGATGATCACGGTCGAAATTTCGATGATGCATTGGGCAGGACTGACACAGCTCTCACCAGCTGACTACACGCCTCTCGCCTTGATGAACATCGATCCAGCAGCCGTCACTGTGCGTGCCGATTCACCTTATAAAAATTTGGGCGATTTGGTCACTGCCGTCAAAGCCAACCCTGGCAAGTTCAAAGCCTCGGGAACAGGTCAAGGCGGCATTTGGCACTTGGCCTTAGCGGGCATGCTCAATGACATGAAAATCGCCACCACAGCCGTGCCTTGGGTGCCTTCCAACGGCGCTGCACCTGCCATGAACGATCTGGCGGCTGGCGGTATCGAGTTTGTGACCTGCTCACTGCCTGAAGCCCGCGCCCTGATCGATGCCGGCAAAGCACGACCTTTGGCCTTGATGGCTGCGCAGCCGTCCGCCCTGTACCCCAATGTGCCAATTTTGAAATCGGCCGCTGGCAGCAACTGGGCGATCGGCGCATGGCGTGGATTGGCTGCGCCTAAGGGCATGCCTGCAGACATCCAAGCTAAATTAGGTGCAGCCCTTAAAAAGATTTACGACGGCCAAGAATTCCAAGGCTTCATGCAACAACGCGGCTTCGGAACGATTTATGCCGACAGCAAAGGCTTTGAGCAATTCATGGCCAAAGGCGATGCCGATATGGGCGTTGTGATGAAGTCGTTGGGCTTGGCAAAGTAAGTCGCGTATGAAATTCAACGACACGATCATGGGGGCGGCGCTGTTGGCTCTAGCGCTCTCCATCTTGCAAACCGTTCAACACTACCCTGTCATTCCAGGACAAAACATTGGCCCCGGGGCTTTCCCCGGATTGTTGGCCGTGTTGCTTGCCGTCTGTGCGGTTCTCTTGATCATCAAAGGCTGGAAAGCCAAGCAGCACGAGGCGTGGATTGAAGTCGGTGGGTGGGTGAAATCTTGGTTTCATTTGCGAAACTTTGTCATCACCATTGCCTGTCTTCTCTTCTACATCTACTTCTCAGATCGCTTGGGATTCCTAATCACCGCAACCGCCATCGTGTCGTTGATGTTTTGGGCGTTAGAGGTTCGCCACAAATTGATATTGCCCATCGCAGCAACGGTCGCCTTGGTCATTCACACCATCTTTTACAAGGGACTTCGCGTTCCTTTGCCTTGGGGCGTCTTGACCCCCTTTCAATGGTAAATAAGGACACCCCATGACCACTGCTGTGCTGCTTCAAGCCTTTTGGCTGGTGTTTGACCCTTACGTTTTGTTGGTGATCTTGTGCTCGGCCATGTTTGGGCTGTTTGTCGGATGCATTCCCGGCTTGAGCGCCACAATGGCCACCGCGCTGTTGGTGCCCATCACCTTTTTCATGCCCCCCGTTCCCGCCATCGCCGCCATCGTGACGGCCACCGCCATGGCCATTTTTTCGGGTGATATTCCAGGCGCCTTATTGCGAATACCGGGCACACCGGCTTCAGCGGCTTATACCGATGAGGCGTATCAAATGACCCTCAAGGGCCAAGCCGAAATCGCTTTGGGCGCGGGCTTGGTGTTCTCGGCCATTGGTGGCTTGTTTGGCACCTTGGTGATGGTCATGTTCTCACCGGGTTTGGCTGAAATTGCTTTGAAGTTCTCTTCCTTCGAGTACTTCTGGCTGGTGGTTTTGGGCCTCGCCGGTGCCGTCTTCATTGGTAACACCAGTGTCTTGAAAGCCTGCATTTCTTTGCTGTTAGGTTTGCTGATTGCGTGCATCGGTTTAGAAAACCCTGCGGCCCTACCGCGCTTCACATTTGGCATGAACGAGCTCATGAGTGGGGTGGAGCTGATCCCGATGATGGTGGGCATGTTCGCTGTGTCGGAGTTGCTGCGCTACATCACCAACACCGACCCAACCCCCGTCATCGCGACGGAGAAGATTGGCAATATCTTTTCAGGCATGTGGGATTTGTTGAAAAAATACCGCTGGCCTTTGGTACGCGGCAGCGCCTTGGGCACCATCATTGGCATTCAACCCGGGTCGGGGGCCGACATGGCATCTTGGCTGAGTTATGCCATGAGCAAAAAATTCTCCAAAGAGCCTGAAAAGTTTGGCACGGGCCACGTTGAAGGCATTGTGGAATCTGGCGCTGCCAACAACTCGTCTCTCGCCGGCGCTTGGATTCCAGCCATCGTGTTCGGCATCCCCGGTGACTCCATCACTGCCATTGCGATTGGGGTTTTGTATTTGAAAAACATGAACCCAGGTCCGATGATTTTTGTGAACAACCCCGAAAACATCTACGCCATTTTCTTGGTATTCATTTTGGCCAACATCATCATGGTGCCGCTGGGTTGGCTCACGGTTCGCATCGCCACCAAGATCTTGAAAGTGCCACGCAATATCTTGATGCCCATCATTTTGTTGTTCTGTATCGTGGGTTCGTTCTCCATCAACAACTCCGTCTGGGGTGTGACTTTGATTTTGTTTTTTGGCTTGGTGTCTTTCCTTTTGGAGGAAAACGGTTTCCCTGTCGCGCCCGCGATCTTGGGCGTCGTGCTGGGCACCATGATGGAAGAAAATTTTGTCACCTCCATGATCAAGTCCGATGGCGATCCGCTGGTGTTCTTCACCCGCCCTATCGCCATGTGGTTGGCGGCTAGTACCTTCGTGATTTTGCTGTGGCCCGTGTTCACGTGGCTATTTCAAAAAATCCGCACACCAAAGATGGCATGACCTCACAAAACCCGCTGCTCAACGCCCCGATCTTTCCAACCATTTGGAGGCTCAGCCTCCCCAACATGATCGCCATGGTGGCGACGGCCTTGGTCAGCATTGCTGAAACAGCCTACATCGGGCAGCTGGGCACGATCCAGCTGGCAGGCATCGCCTTGGTGTTTCCGATGATCATGTTGCAGCAAATGCTGTCTGCAGGCTCGATGGGCGGCGGCATTTCATCGGCCATCAGTCGGGCCATTGGCGCTGGCGATGCCCACAAAGCCAACGCCTTGGTGTGGCATGCCACGCTGATCAGTTTGGTGTTGGGGCTGTTGTTCAGCGCCTTGTTTTTGATCTGGGGTCGCGACATTTTTGCGCTGGTGGGCGGCTCAGATCAAGCACTGGACCAAGCGGTCGTTTATTCAAATGTGGCCTTCACCGGCGCTGTCAGCATTTGGCTCACCAACGCATTTGCTTCAGCTATTCGTGGTTCAGGCAACATGAAAACGCCCTCTATCACTTTGATGTGGGTCGCCGCAGGGCAAGTCATTTTGGGTGGCGTCTTGGGCTTGGGATGGGGCCCCATTCCTCGGCTGGGGATAGGCGGGGTCGCGGCGGGGCAAGTGATCGCATTCAGCCTAGGTGCGGTGTCGTTGTACCGCTATCTGCGTTCTGACCAAAGTCGAGTGCGCTTGGAATTTGCCAGCCCGCTGAATCCACAGTTTTTCAAAGATATTTTGAAAGTGGGTGCGGTCGCCAGCATCTCCTCGCTGCAAACTGTGCTGACCATTTTGATTCTTACCAAAATCGTCTCCGGCTTTGGCGCGGAGGCGTTGGCAGGGTACGGCATCGGTACGCGTTTGGAGTTTTTATTGATCCCCATCACCTTCGCCATTGGTGTGGCGTGTGTGCCCATGGTCGGCATGGCCTTGGGTGCGGGTCAAGTCACACGCGCACGGCATGTGGCTTGGACGGGTGCGGGGCTTTCAGCCGTAGTCGTCGGTGTCATCGGTGCGGTGGTGGCCTTCTTTCCTAGCGCTTGGTCGAGCCTGTTCACCACCAACGCCACCGTGTTGGCCAACGCCAACAGCTATTTTTCTTGGGCTGGCCCGTGCTATGGATTTTTTGGCTTCGGCTTGTGCCTCTACTTTGCTTCACAAGGCGCGGGCAAGCTGATGGGCCCTGTCTTGGCTGGCACGCTGCGTTTGGTGCTGGTCACGGTAGGCGGGTTCATGCTGGTGGCGCAAGGTGCGCCCGTTCAAGACATGTTCGCGCTCATTGGCTTGGCCATGCTGGTCTATGGCCTGGCCACTGGATTGGGCGTCTACCTGGTGTCTTGGAAAGAAGCCTGAATTCAAATTCACCCCCCTCGCGTCGAACGGGCGACAGCGCTTGCGACCCACTCACTCCATACTTCATCACCATGAAACTCTACTTCTCCCCCACCTCTCCCTACGTTCGCAAATGCATGGTCACGGCGTTTGAGCTCAACTTGGTCGACCAGATTGAGTTCTTGCCCGCCAGCGCCCACCCCGTCAACCGCGATGCCGCCATCGTCGCCAACAACCCGCTGGGCAAAGTGCCCACCCTGTTGACCGACGACGGCCATGCGCTCTACGACAGCCGTGTGATTTGCGAGTACCTCAACGCCATTGGCCACGGCAGCCTGTTGCCCGCCAACGGGGCCGAACGCTGGGAAGCGCAAACCCTGCAGGCTTTGGGTGATGGCATCTTGGATGCCGCTTTGCTGGCCCGCTACGAAACCGCGGTGCGCCCCGAAGCCCTGCGCTGGCCCGAGTGGGTGGCAGGCAAGCTGGACGCCATTCGAACCTCGCTGGCTTACTTAGAACACCACCCAGACGTGTTTGAGCGCCCATTTCATTTGGGCTTGCTGACCATCGGCTGCGCCCTCTGGTATTTGGATTTGCGTTACCCAGACTTGGCGTGGCGTGACAACTACCCCGCAGTGGCCAAGGCGTCTCAATCACTGATGACACGCACCTCGATGACCCAAACTTGGGCCATGCCATGAAGGCCGTCTGGTACAGCCAAACGGGCGAAGCACGTGACGTTTTGGTCTTCGGGGAATTGCCAACACCCGAGCCCAAAGCGGGCGAAGTGCGGGTCAAGCTGCACACCTCGGGCGTTAACCCGTCCGATGTCAAATCTCGTAAAGCGCGACCTGTGCAAGACCCTGAAATCATTCCGCACAGCGATGGCGCAGGCGTGATTGATGCCGTCGGCAACGGCGTGTCGCCAGCCCGCGTGGGCCAGCGTGTTTGGGTGTGGAATGGTCAATGGCAGCGGCCTTGGGGCACGGCGTGTGAGTTCATCACCGTGCCTGAAGCGCAAGCTGTGCGCTTGCCCGATCACATCGACGACGCAGCAGGTGCCTGCATGGGCATTCCCGGACTGACCGCCATGCAGGCCGTCTTATTGGCGGGCGATCTGACGGGCGATTTGAATGGCAAAACCGTGTTGGTCACCGGAGCCTCCTCGGCCGTCGGCCATTACATTGCACAAATGGCCACGCTCGCCGGTGCGCATGTCATCGGCACCGTGGGTTCGCAAGCCAAAGCCCAGCACGCCAAAGAAGCCGGCGTGCGTGATGTCATTTTTTACAAAACAGAGTCGGTGCCGCAGCGGATTCAAGCCCTCACGCAAGGGCGCGGTGTGGACTGCATCATCGACATGGACTTCTCCACCACCACTGACTACATCGCCCAAGGTGCTTTGAAAGCGCATGGCTCGGTGGTCTGCTACGGCTCGAACAACGCGGTCATTCCCGTCACCTTCCGGCCTTTGTTGTGGGGCTCGTTCAACTTGAAATTCTTTTTGGTCTACGACTTGCTGCCAAAGGACCGCGAGCGCTGCATTGCGCGCTTGAACGACATGCTGGAGCGCCAGCAACTGCGCCACACCATCGGCCAGCGCTTCAGCTTGGCGCAAACGGTGCAAGCGCATGAATGTGTGGAAGCGGGACAAACCATCGGTCAAATCGTGATCGACATGGCGTGATTCATATTACTTAAGCGAACCCTCTCATGGACCTCCAACTCGCGCACAAGCACATCCTCATCACCGGCGGCAGCAAAGGCATTGGCTTGGCCTGTGCTGACGTTTTTTTGCAAGAAGGCGCGCGCGTTACCTTGGTCTCGCGTGACTTGAGCAATTTGCAAAACGGCAAAGCGTATCTGCTGGCTCGTCATGCAAGCGCCCATGTGCACACCATCGCAGCAGATTTACGCTTGGCAGAGTCCGGTACGTGGGTGCTAGACGAAGCCGAAGCCACCCTGGGGCCCGTCGATGTGCTGGTGAATTCAGCGGGCGCAGCCAAGCGCACGCCTGCCGCCGAACTCACGCCGCAAGATTGGCATGACGCCATGCAGGCCAAGTACTTTTCGTACATCCACATGATCAACCCGACCATCCAGCGCATGGGCGAGCGCGGTGCGGGCGTGGTGGTGAACGTGATTGGTGCGGGTGGCAAAGTGCCCAGCGCCATCCACATGCCTGGCGGTGCAGCCAATGCCGGCTTGATGCTGGCCACCGCAGGCATGGCCAACGCCTATGCGGCCAAAAACATCCGTGTGAACGCGGTCAACCCGGGTTTGACGGTCACTGATCGGCTCAAAGAGGGCTTTGCCGCAGACGCACACGCCAACGGCATCACCGAACAAGAAGCCATGACGCGCGCGAGTGCACGCATTCCTCTCGGGCGCATGGCCGATCCCATCGAGATCGCCAACGCCGTGGTGTTTTTGGCCTCCGCACGCGCCAGCTACATCACAGGCATCAGCTTGACGATGGATGGCGGCATGAACCCGATGGTGGTTTAGACCTTCAAGCCACTCGGTTGTGCTGCTGCCACCACACCAAATGCTCTGAAGAGTCTGCAGGCCCAAGCCCGAGTTGGGTCGCACGTGAAAACACGTCCAAGGCTTGCGACGTCAAGGGCAAGGACACACCCAAGGTCTGCGCATGCGCCAGCATGGCACGTATGTCTTTGGCCACGGTGTCGACAGGCACATTGACCGTGTCTGTTCTCCCATCGATCATGGTTTTCGCAATCAAAGGACCGCGATTTTTCAGCACATTCGGGCCACCCGAGGAGTCTGAAAAAATGTCGATCACGCGTTTCGGATCAAGCCCCAAGGGCTGAATCAACGACAACGCCTCAGCCAAGGTCTGCCAATACACCATGAGTGGCAAATTGATGGCCAGCTTCATCATCGATCCCGCGCCATGCGCGCCCACATGCTCGACGCGACGGCACATTTGGTCTAACAGCGGTTTGATTTTTTCCACCTCCGCCGGATCGCCGCCCACGAAAGCCATCAACTTGCCTTCTTTGGCAGGACCAATGCTGCCACCGACGGGCGACTCGATGTACACGCCCCCAGCCGCCCGTACGCGCTGAGACATCTCTTGTTGCTTGAGGGGCGAGACGGTGCTCATCTCCAAAAACACCTTGCCTTGCGTCGCGCCTGACAACAAGCCATGGGCCGACAGATACACCTCGTCCAAGGCTTGTTCATCGGTCAGCAAACCAATGATGACCTCCGAGCAAGCTACCAAGGCTTGCGGCGTTGCGGCCCATGAGGCCCCCAACTTGCGCGCACCCTCAGCGCGAGCTTCGGTGCGGTTCCACACCGCCACCTCATGCCCCAGCGACAACAAACGCCCCGCAATCGCGGTGCCCATCTTTCCAGTACCGGCAATACCAATTTTCATAAGGGCTTTCAATCTAATTTCATGTCACGAATGACCGCGCGAAATTGGTCCATTTGACGGCGCAACATCGCATCTTGATCAGCGGGGCTAGAGCCCACGGGTTCTGCCGCCAAATCGGCCAAGCGCTTCACCACATCTGGGTGACGCACAGCGGCCACGATTTCTTTGTGCAAACGCTCGATCACATCTTTGGGCGTTTTCGCGGGGGCAAACACACCATTCCAACCTTCGAGCTCCAAGCCTGGAAAACCCAACTCGCGCACCGTGGGCACATCTGGCAAACCGGCCACGCGCTTAGAGGCGGTGGTGGCAATGGCGCGCAAGGTGCCCGATTTGATTTCAGCCAACGAGGACGACAACTGATCGCCACCCACTTGAATGCGGCCCGACAACAACTCTTGCTTCAACGGTGCAGCGCCTTTGAATGGCACGTGCTCCATCTCCACCTTGGCGTCTTTCTTAAAGGCTTCGCCCAACACGTGCACCGCAGAGCCTGGGCCTGTAGAGCCGTAGTTGTATTGCAGGCTTTTGTTGGTACGCAGCAGATTGGCCAGCTCGCGCAAATCCTTGGCAGGCACGCTGGGGTTGGCCGTCAGCATGAAAGGCACATACACCGCAATCGACACACCTGCGAAGTCGGTCTCGGCATTGAAGGGCGAGCGGTTGGCCAAAGTCTGGGCCACCGATGACAGCGGGAACGAGATGTTGTGCATCATGATGGTGTAGCCGTCGGGTGCGGCCTTGGCCACCAAGTCAGCACCAATGGCGCCGCCTGCCCCGCCTCGGTTGTCCACCACCACCGGTTGGCCCATGGACTCGGTCATGCGCTGCGCCACGATGCGCGCCACGATGTCCGTGGTGCCGCCCGCAGGGAACGGCACGATCATTTTGATGGGCTTGGACGGGTAGCTCTGCGCCAGCGCATGAGGCACCGCAGCCAAAGCAAAAAAGCCGCCGAGAAGCGCTGCGAGCCATTGACGGCGAGGTGTCCAATGTTTTGTCATGTGTTTGTCTCCTGATATTGTTTTGAAAAGTCGAAGGCCAGACGCTTAAGGCTGTGGGCCCCAAGGCGCATTCAGCATGAGCTTGTTTTCTTGCGACAGCAACAACGGACGTGTTTGCTTGGCAAAAGCCATGAACTCGGGGTCGTTGAACACGCCCGCCCAGAACGCGCGGCGGTCGGCATCGTCGTCAAACTTCCACACATGGATCAACTGGTTCACCGCACCGATGTCGCCGGTAAAGTAGCCCACCAACTTTTGCGGGTGCTTTTGCAACGCCGGCCAACCTTGGGTTTTGTAAAGTTCCACCACCTCCGCCAACTTGCCCACGATGGCGGTGTAAGTGCGTAATTCATAAATAGCCATGCCGTAACTCCTTGTGTTGAACAAAAAACTTGTGCGAATGAGGATCGCACGACGTAAGGTGTTGCGTTGTCGCAAGTCGGACATGGCCATGAACGCCAACCCAAGGATGGCAGCTTGAGGGCTGCTGGCAAAATGGGGGCTAACCCGCATCCTAGAAACCGCCATGAACTCCCCCTCCACCCCACACGCCCCCCACGAACCCCGTCTTACCAGCCTGTCGCACGGCGGGGGTTGCGGCTGCAAGATTGCGCCAGGGGTGTTGAGCGAGATCTTGAAGGGCACGAGTGCCATGCCCATCCCCAAAGAGTTGCTGGTGGGCATCGAGACAGCAGACGATGCAGCGGTCTACCAACTCAACGACGAACAGGCGCTGATTGCCACCACCGATTTCTTCATGCCCATCGTCGATGACCCCTTCGACTTTGGTCGCATCGCCGCCACCAACGCCATCAGCGATGTTTATGCCATGGGCGGCACACCCATCATGGCCTTGGCGCTGGTGGGCATGCCCATCAATGTGTTGTCGTCTGAGACGATTGGCAAAATTTTGGATGGTGGGCAAAGCATGTGCCGCGAAGCAGGCATTCCGATTGCAGGCGGCCACACCATCGACTCGGTCGAACCCATTTATGGCTTGGTGGTGATGGGCTTGATCCACCCCAAGCGCGTCAAACGCAATGCCGATGCCCGCGTAGGCGACCGACTGATCTTGGGCAAACCGCTGGGCGTGGGCGTGATGTCCGCCGCCTTGAAGAAAAACGGGCTGGATGCACAAGGCTACGCGCAGATGATCGCCAACACCACCCAACTCAACACCCCCGGTGCCGCCCTCTCGGCCCTGCCCGGCGTGCATGCCATGACGGACGTGACGGGCTTCGGCTTGGCCGGTCACGCGTTAGAGATGGCACGCGGCTCCAAAACCACCATCGAGCTCGACATGGCCCGAATACCCCTGCTGGCCAGCGTGCGTGAGTTGGCCCGTGTGGGCATGGTCACCGGTGCCTCAGCGCGCAACTGGGCGGCTTATGGCAAAGACATTGAGCTCGACTCAGACTTGCACGCCATCGACCAAGCCCTGCTCACCGACCCCCAAACCAGCGGTGGTTTGTTGGTGGCTTGTGCGCCTGACTCGGTGCGTGACGTGCTGGCGATCTTCCATCAACACGGTTTCGCAGCGGCCACAGATATTGGCGAAATCACAGCCGCTCGCGCAGACGGCATTCAACTCCGCGTGAACTGAACACTCGACTTAAAGGAATACACCCATGGGCGCTCAATGGAAAGCCAAACACAAAGATTTGGCGGCTAACGCCAAAGGCCGAGTCTTCGGCAAACTGTCAAAAGACATCATGATTGCAGCGCGTAACGGCGCAGACCCTGCCGCCAACGCGCGGCTGCGCTTGGTGATGGAACAAGCGCGCAAAGTCTCCATGCCAAAAGACACACTGGACCGCGCCATCAAAAAAGGCGCAGGCTTGACTGGCGAAACCGTGAACTTTGAACACGTCATTTACGAAGGCTTTGCCCCGCATCGCGTGGCCGTGATGGTCGAGTGTTTGACCGACAACGTGAACCGCACTGCGCCTGAAATGCGCGTGCTGTTTCGCAAAGGCCAGTTGGGAACCTCGGGTTCTGTGTCTTGGGACTTTGAGCATGTCGGCATGGTGGAAGCCGAACCGGCCAACGCCGGTGCTGACCCTGAGTTGGCCGCCATCGAAGCCGGCGCACAAGACTTTGAAGCAGGCGAAGAAGAAGGCGCCACGCTCTTTTTGACGGACCCAGCCGATCTCGACGTGGTCAGCAAAGCCTTGCCCGACCATGGTTTCACCGTGTTGTCTGCCAAGCTGGGCTACAAGCCCAAAAACCCGATCGATCCCGCCACGTTGAGCGCAGCGGATCTGGAAGAAGTCGAAACCTTTTTGGCCGCCATCGATGCCAACGACGATGTGCAGCATGTCTACGTGGGCTTGGCGGGGTAAGTCATGTCTCAAATTCCAGCTTGCCCCCAATGCGCCCAAGAAAACACCTACGAAGACGGCACCAACTTCGTCTGCGCGGACTGCGGTCACGAATGGCCCCAAGCGGCAACGGCTGCTGAAGACGACGACGAGGCGGTGGTCAAAGATGCCAACGGCACCGTGCTGCAAACCGGCGATGCCGTGGTGTTGATCAAAGACCTCAAAGTCAAAGGCTCATCGACCACGCTCAAGATGGGCACCAAGGTCAAAAGCATTCGCCTGGTGGGCGGCGACCATGAAGTGGACTGCAAGATGGATGCAGGCAACTTCATGCTCAAAGCTTGCTTCTTACGCAAGGCTTGAGGGCGCGTTTTTAAAGACGCGTTAAATCGTCACCCCGCCATCCACCACAATACTTTGGCCGGTGACGTAAGAGCCCGCTTGCGACGCCAAAAACACGGCGGTACCCGCAATCTCGTCGGGCTCGCCAATGCGGCGCAGCGGCGTGGTGCGCATGCGTTGGGTGAGCATGGCCTCGTCTTCCCACAGCGCGCGTGCAAAGTCAGTTTTGATCAAACCTGGGGCAATGCAGTTCACACGCACGTTGTGCGGGCCGTACTCCACCGCCAAGTTGCGCGCCAGCTGCATGTCGGCGGCCTTGCTGATGCAATACGCGCCAATCACGGGCGAGCCACGCAAGCCGCCAATCGACGACACGATGATGATGGAGCCCGATTTTTGAGCCGTCATCTGCGGCGCCACCATGGTGATGAGCCAGTGATTGGCCACGATGTTGTTGTCCAAAATTTTGCGGAACTGTGCATCGGCAATACCGGCTTGCGGCCCGTAATACGGGTTGCTCGCAGCGTTGCACACCAGCACGTCAATGCGCCCGAACTGACGATTCGTTTCGGCCACCAAATGCTCTAAATCTTCTTTGGACGAAATGTTGGCGGCCACGGCAATGGCGCGACCCGCACCATGTTTGGCGTTGATGGCCTCCACCACCTCGGCGCAAGCATCGACCTTGCGTGAAGAAATCACCACACGCGCGCCATGCTCCGCCATGCGCTCGGCAATGGCGCGACCAATACCGCGTGACGAGCCCGTGATGATGGCGACTTGGCCTTCTAAATTAAACAAATTCATCGTGCCATTCCTCAATCGGCTTTCACGCCAGCGGCGTTGATCACCTTGGCCCATTTGACAATTTCTTCGTCCAAG
Source organism: Comamonadaceae bacterium (assembly GCA_947371915.1). Classification (GTDB taxonomy): domain Bacteria; phylum Pseudomonadota; class Gammaproteobacteria; order Burkholderiales; family Burkholderiaceae_C; genus Limnohabitans. The sequence continues at coordinate 47,516 of CANBRM010000005.1, forward strand.
AACTTACCCGCTTGCTCGGGGCTGCTGCCCACCGACTCAATGCCCAGGGCCTCAAATTTGGCGCGCAAATCTGGTGAATTGATGGCCTTGGCGGTTTCTGCGGACATGCGGTTCACGATGTCTTTGGGCGTGGCGCTGGGCGCTAAGAACAACACCCACGTCGAGCCTTCGATGGCCGGGCCACCCGCTTCCGCAATGGTGGGCACCTCGGTTGCGCCTGGCACGCGCTTGTTAGAAAACACCGCCAAGGCTTTGATCTTGCCGCTGCGCACATGCGGCATCAAAGCGCTGGCCGTGTCGGTCAAGATTTGCAGGTTGCCGCCCATCAAATCGTTCAACGCAGGGGCGGTGCCTTTGTAGGGCACATGCACCATGTCAGCGCCTGAGACTTGCTTCAACAGCTCTTGCGTCAAATGCGCGGCAGCGCCCACGCCAGACGAGCCAAACGCCACCTTGCCCGGATTGGCCTTGGAGTAAGCGATGAGCTCTTTCACATCTTTGACGGGCAAAGTGTTGCTGACCGTCATCACCAGCGGCGCAATGCCGACCAGCGAGACGGGGGCAAAGCTTTTCACGGGGTCATAAGGCAGCCGACCCGCGTACAAAGTGGCGTTGGCAGCGTGTGCGCCGATCACCGTCACAAAGGTGTGGCCATCAGGCGCTGAACGCGCAGCAAGGTCGGCCCCCAAAATCGAATTGGCGCCCGGTTTGTTCTCGACCACGATGGTCCAGCCCGTTTGCTCTTGCACCTTTTGCACCACCATGCGTGTGGCGTTGTCGGTGATGCCGCCGGGTGTGTACGGAATGATCCACTTGATGGGCTTGCTCGGCCACGCGGGGGCTTGCGCTTGCGCCCACGCAGGCATTGTCAACAGCAAGGCCAGTGCGGCACGTTTGGCGAAATTCACAGTTTGCATGATGTCTCCTCTTGAATTGAAAGGCCTCGCTGGGCCGCTTGATTGATTATGGGGAGCGCACTTTGGCTTCGTGCGTCTGCTAGGCGACAGTCACACACTAGGACAAACCTCAGGGAGGTAGCGTGTGGCGCGCGTTTACAGTGCATCGCACCATGACACCACCGCGCATTGCCCTAATCCACGCCACGGCCTTGGCCATGACGCCCATCACCGAAGCCTTCGCCCGACACTGGCCCAGCGCCCATTGCCAACACCTGCTCGACGACACGTTGTCACGCGACCGCGCCAGCGCAGGCGAGCTCACCGAGGCTATGGTGCAACGCTTTGTCGATTTGGCGCTCTACACCCAACGCGCAGGCGCACAAGGTATTTTGTTCACCTGCTCCGCCTTTGGGCCCGCCATTGAACGGGCCGCGCAAGCGACGGGCCTGCCCACCCTCAAACCCAACGAGGCCATGTTTGAAGACGTCCTCGCCATGGCGCAACCGGGCCGCGTGCTGCGTATTGGTTTGCTGGCCACCTTCGCCGCTTCCATAGCCGCCATGTCAGAAGAACTGCTTGCGCTGGCTCAATCACGCGGCATCGCCATCGAGCTGGCCACCGGTTTTGTGCCGGAAGCCATGCAAGATTTGGCCGAAGGCCGCGCTGAGATGCACCACCAAAAAATTGCAGCCGCTGTGCCTCAGTTGCCCCCCTGCGATGTGGTGATGCTGGCCCAGTTCTCGATGGCCGCCGCCCAACCCCTCGCCCAACAGCACAGCACTGCACCTGTGTTGTCCAGCCCCGATTGCGCCGTCTTGGCCCTCATGAAACGCATGCACCATGTCTGACACCCGCGTCACCTTTGACCAACTGAACCACTTCATCCGCCAGACCATGCTGGCCTTGGGCCTGCCGCCCGAAGACGCCGCGACCGTCGCCCGACTGATGGCCCAAGCCGACTTGCAAGGCTCAGATGGGCACGGCGTCATTCGCATTCCGCAATACGCTCGCCGCATCTTGGCGGGCGGTGTGAACACCACGCCCACCATCCGCGTCAAAGAAGAACGCCTCGCCACCGCCTTGCTCGACGGCGACAACGGCATGGGGCACTTGGTGATGCAACGCGCTGCAGACATGGCCATCGAGAAAGCCCGTCGCTGTGGCATGGCTTGGGTGGGCAGCCAATTCAGCAACCACGCAGGGCCGGCGTCTTTGTACGCACGCATGCCCTTGGCGCACGACATGATTGGCCTGTACTTTGCGGTGGGCAACGCCAACCACTTGCCGCCTTGGGGTGGACTGGACATGCTGCTGTCCACCAACCCGATTGCTGTGGCTATTCCGACCCAAGACGAAACGCCCATCGTGCTCGACATGGCCACCACCGTGGCCGCTTATGGCAAGGTCAAAGCCAAAGCACAGCGCGGCGAAATGATGCCCGAGGGCTGGATGATCGACCGCCAAGGACAACCCCTGCTCGACCCCAAGCGCAGCGAAGAAGGCTTCTTGATGCCCATCGGCGGCTACAAGGGCTATGGCCTGTCGCTGATCGTGGGCTTGCTGGCCGGCACGCTGAACGGGGCGGCCATGGGCAAAGCCGTGATCGACTTCAACAAAGACGACACCAGCGTGACCAACACCGGCCAAGCCATCGCCGTGATCGACCCCTCAGCCTTTGGCGACATCGGCGAATTCAAAGCGCGTGTGGACACCTTGGTGCGCGAGCTGCGTGCCAGCGACCGCATGCCCGGTGTGGACCGCATTTGGCTGCCCGGTGAGCAAAGCGAAGCCAAACGTCAAGACTACACGGCGCACGGCATACCCATTGCCCCCGCATTGACCGAGCAACTCAACCAAGTGGCCGACCGCCTGAACGTGCCTCGCCTGAGCGACACGCCCACTTGATTTTTATAACGCGCTGATAACGCAGGAGTTTTAGCCATGCAAAGACGACAAGCCTTACAACACGGCGTGATGGGTTTGGCCACGCTGGCCAGCTTGGGCACTGCCCCTGTTTGGGCACAGCAGGCCTACCCCAACAAGCCCATCAAACTCATCGTGCCCTTGGCCGCAGGCAGCGCCGTCGACAACGCCGCTCGCATCGTGATGCAAAAGATGGCCGTCAGCATGGGCCAAGGCATTGCCATCGAAAACCAAGCTGGAGCGGCGGGTTTGATTGGGGCCGACCGCGTGGCCAAATCAGCGCCAGATGGCTACACCCTGGGCGGCTTCAACGACAGCATCATGACGATGTTGCCCAATTTGCAGGCCAAGATGCCCTGGGACATCCTGCGCGACTTTGAGCCCATCTCCTTGGTCGCCACCGTCGAATGGGGCTTGGTCGTGCCAGTTGACTCGCCGATCAAAACAGCGGCCGATTTGATCGCCGCCGCACGCCAAGCGCCGGGTAAAGTCAACTACGGCTCGGGCGGTAATGGCAGCCCGCAACACATGGCCATGGCCTTGTTTGCCTCGCAAGCGGGCGTGCAACTCACCCATGTGCCCTACAAAGGCGCCACCCAAGCGGCAGTGGGTGTGGCAGGCAAAGAAGTCGATACGGCCTTTCAAGGTATTGCCACCGTCAGCTCATTGGTGAAAGCGGGCAAGTTACGCTTGATCGCCGTGACCACGCCCAAGCGCTTGGCGCAGTTTCCCGATGTGCCCACCGTGGGCGAGTCGGGCTTGAATGGCTTTGAATTCAACTCGTGGTTCGCCTTGATGGCACCCGCACACACACCCAAACCCATCGTCAAGCAGCTGCACCAAGAAGTGAGCAAAGCACTCGTCGACGCCACCGTGCGCGAGCAACTCACGGGCCTAGGCCTCACCCCACGTGGCACCAGCCCTGAAGACTTAGCAACAGCACTGCGTGCGCAACTGGCACGCTACGAAGCCTTGATCAAGCAGGCCAACATCAGCGCGGACTGAGCCTAGATCACCTTGCTGCGGCTGGACTTGATTTCCGACAGCTTCTTTTTACCCTCTAAGCGCCGCTTCTTGGCGGCGTAAGTGGGCTTGGTGGCTCGGCGCGCTTTAGGCGCGTGCTCGACGCTTTGCACCAACTCCAACAACCGCGCAAAAGCCTCGATCCGGTTCATGTCTTGGCTGCGATGCTCTTGCGCCTTGATGACCACCACCCCATCGCGTGTGATGCGGTTGTCCCGCAAACACAGCAAACGCTCTTTCACATCGTCAGGCAGTGAAGAGGCCCAAATATCGAACCGCAAGTGAATGGCGCTGGACACCTTGTTCACGTTTTGCCCGCCCGCGCCTTGGGCGCGCACGGCGGTGACTTCGATTTCGGATTCTTGGATGTCTATCAAAGCTTAAATATGCCAACCCGGCACAAAACTCATGCCCCACAAAATGAGGCTAATGGTGAAAAACGACGCGACGGTGGTGACCAATAGGGCCGAGGCACAAAACCCGGCCAGTCCGTGGCGTTGCGCCAGAAGCGGATAAATGCCAAGCATGGGCATGGCGGCCAACAAAATGGCCGACACCTGTAAAGACGATTCCATAGGGCCCACCACCCACAACATCAAACCGACCATCAAAGGGTGAAGCACCAGTTTGCCCAAGGCAATCCAGCGCACTTGGCGCAGCAAGCCTTCCATGCGCATGCCCACCAAGGTGCCGCCATTCACAAACAAGGCCAAGGCCGCGCATGCGGCGGCAAACATATTGGTGGTTTTGGCGAGCACGGGGGGCAGCTCTAAGTCAAAGAGCGAAAAGCAAAAGCCCAGCACGATGCCCCACATCATGGGCAGCTTGCACATGCGCAGCAAACTCTCTTTGACGGTGTGTTGCCATGAGGCATGCTCGGACTCGCCACTGTCGGCAATGGCGAGTGCCAAAGGAATGACCAACAAATTTTCAATCAGCACCGTCAAAGCCAAGGCCACGCCCGCCGCGGGCCCCAACACTTGCAACAAGATGGGGTAGCCCACGTAGCCGCTGTTGGACGAGCTGAAACCCATGGCGACCAAGCCACTTTCGGTCAAGCCTTTACGACGGAACTTGCGCCACAACAGCAAGCCACAGGCAAACGACAGCAACGATCCCAAGCCGTAGGCGAGCAAATACTTGGGGTGCAACACGTCTGAAAAATTGCGGTTGGCCAAGGCGTTGAACAACATGGCGGGCAGGCCAAAGTTCAACACAAAGCGCCCCATCACCTGCCCGTCTGCCTTGCTGAACATGCCGCGTTGTGTGGCGGCAAAGCCCATACCAATCGACAGATAAATGGGGCCGGTGATGGTGAGGATGTTGAGCATTTAAACCGCTGTTTTGTCCAAGCCCAACAAACGTACCGCGTTGTCTTTCAAGATGCCTGGCATCACTTCGGGTTTGAAGCCGGCGACTTCAAAGTCTTTCATCCAGCGCTCGGGCGTGATCAAGGGGTAATCGCTGCCAAACAACACGCGGTCTTTGAGCAGCGTGTTGGCGTATTGCACCAACTGTTTAGGAAAGTACTTGGGGCTCCAGCCCGACAGGTCAATCCACACGTTGGGCTTGTGCGTGGCCACACTCAAGGCCTCGTCTTGCCAAGGAAAGCTGGGGTGGGCCATGACGATTTGCATGTCAGGCCAGTCAATCGCCACGTCGTCCAAATGCATGGGGTTGCTGTAGGCCAAACGCAGGCCGCCACCGCAACGCATGCCGCTGCCAATGCCGCTGTGGCCGGTGTGAAAAATGGCGGGCAATTTGTAGTGGTTGATCACTTCGTACAGGGGCCAAGCCATCTTGTCGTAGGGGTGGTAGCCCTGCACGGTGGGGTGAAATTTGAAGCCCTTGATGCCGTCTTCCTTAATCAAACGCTCGGCCTCGCGCGCGCCCATCTTGCCCTTGTGCGGGTCGATGCTGGCGAAGGCAATCATCATGTCGCTGTTCTTTTTGGCAGCGTCGGCGATCTCTTCGTTGGGGATGCGGCGGCGGCCCAGTTGCGACTCGCTGTCAACGGTGAACATCACCAAACCAATTTTCTTTTCGCGGTAATACGCCACCGTTTCGTCGATGGTGGGACGCAGGCTGGAGCCGAAATATTTGTCAGCGGCGCGGTCGTACTCCTCGCCGTAGCTGTCAAACGGGTTGCGGCAACTCACCTCGGCGTGGGTGTGAATGTCGATGGCAATGAGGTTTTTGTAATCCATGGGTGTGTCTCCTGATGAAGTGGCTAGGGTAAGTCCGGATTATTTAGTTATCTTCCATAACCATAATTCAACCACAAAACAAAAGCAAGCTGACACAAACCCGAACGCGACACACAGGCCCACACCATGAATTCCAACCCAGACATCCATTTTGAAATGCAAGACACCGTTGCCGTGGTGCGCTTGACCCGCCCTACCAAGCGCAACGCCTTGAACGACAAGCTGATCGCTTCGCTGCGTCACATTTTCGAGAACCTGCCCGCGACGGCCAAAGCTGCCGTGATCGCCGGTGACGGTGACCACTTCTGCGCCGGCCTCGATCTCAGCGACTTGCAAGAACGCGACGCCGGCCAAGGCATGCACCACTCGCGTTCGTGGCACCACGCCTTGGAGCGTGTGCAATACGGCCCCGTGCCTGTGGTGGCAGCCCTGCACGGCGCTGTGGTGGGTGGCGGTTTGGAGTTGGCCAGCGCCTGCCACATTCGCGTGGCGGACGAGAGCACGTTCTACGCGCTGCCTGAAGGCACACGCGGTATTTTTGTGGGCGGAGGCGGCTCTGTGCGCATTCCCCGTTTGATCGGCGTGGCCCGCATGACCGACATGATGTTGACCGGTCGCGTCTACAACGCCGCCGACGGCGAGCGCGTGGGTTTGGCCCAGTACTTGGAGCCCAAAGGCACGGCGTTCGCCAAAGCCATGGAGCTGGCCAAGCGCATTGGCGAAAACGCCCCGCTCACCAACTACGCGCTGATGAACGTGCTGCCACGCATTGCCGAGCAGCCTGCGGACCAAGGCTTCATCACCGAGTCCATGATTTCGGCCATCGCCCAATCGGCACCCGAAGCCAAGCAACGCGTGCGTGACTTCTTGGAGGGTCGTGCAGCCAAGGTGCAACAAGCATGAGCGCCCCCAAATTCCGCGACATGACCTTTGGGGTCACCCGCGTCACGATGCGCGAGGGCGAGCAAGGCATCCGTTACATGGCAGCTGACCAAGAGATCGCGCCTTATGCACAACGCTTGACCGATCGTTTGGTGCATTGGAGCCAAGAGGCCCCCACCCGCACCTTGTTTGCACGCCGTCAAAAACAAGCCGATGGCAGCACCGGTGACTGGCGTCATGTCAGCTACGCAGAGGCGCTGCAAACCGCGCGTCGCATTGGCCAAGGCTTGCTCAACCGTGGCTTGAACGCCGAGCGCCCTGTGGTCATCCTGTCTGAAAACAGCTTGGAACACGCGCTGTTGGCGCTGGGTTGCATCTACGCGGGCGTGCCCTTCTGCCCTGCATCGCCGGCCTATTCCACCATCAGCCAAGACTACGACAAGCTGCGCCACATCTTGACCACGCTGACGCCAGGTTTGGTGTTCGCGTCAGACGCCGCGCGGTACGGCAAAGCCATCCAAACCGCTGTGGGTTCCGATGTGGAAGTGGTGTTGCACGAAGGCCATCTTGATGATCGCGCCGTGACGATGTTTGACGACTTGGCCGCCACCGAAGCCACGCCCGCCGTGGATGCGGCCATGCAAGCCACCGGCCCCGACACCATCGCCAAGTTTTTGTTCACCTCGGGCTCCACCAAAATGCCCAAGGCCGTCATCAACACCCAGCGCATGTGGTGCGCCAACCAGCAACAAATGGCGCAATCCATGCCCGTGCTGGCCGACGCCCCGCCCGTGCTGGTGGACTGGTTGCCGTGGAACCACACCTTTGGTGGCAACCATAACTTTGGTCTGACCGTTTACAACGGCGGCACGCTGTACATCGACGACGGCAAACCCACACCTGCCTTGATGGCCGAGACACTGCGCAACTTGCGCGAAATCTCGCCCACCGTGTACTTCAACGTGCCCACAGGCTTTGAAGCCATTGCCCACGCCATGAAGACCGACGACGCCTTGCGCGCCAGCCTGCTCAAACGCGTGCGCATGTTCTTCTACGCCGGTGCGGCTTTGGCGCAACCCATTTGGGACAGCCTGTTCGAGAGCCAAGAACGCGAAGTCGGCGAACGCATCGTGATGAGCACGGGCCTTGGCATGACCGAGTCGGGCCCTTTCGCGATCTTCGTCACCAGCCCCAACGTGAAAGCGGGCGACTTGGGCGTGCCTACCCCCGGCATGGAACTCAAACTCGTGCCCAACAGCGACAAGGTGGAGGTGCGCTACAAGGGCCCCAACATCACCCCCGGCTACTGGCGTGCGCCCGAAGAAACCCAAGAAGCGTTTGACGAAGAAGGCTTCTTCTGCACCGGCGACGCCGTGAAATGGATCGACGAAACCGATGTGCACCAAGGCCTGAAATTCGACGGCCGCATTGCCGAAGACTTCAAACTCGCCACCGGCACCTTTGTCAGCGTGGGCCCATTGCGCGGCAAGATCATTGCGGCAGGCGCACCCTACATCCAAGACGCGGTCATCACCGGCTTGAACCGCAAAGAAGTCGGCGCGATGATTTTCCCCACCGCTGCCGTGCGTGGCTTGAGCGGGTTAGGCCCCGAAGCCTCGTTGGCCGAGGTGTTGGCCAGCGCCCCCGTGGTAGCGCATTTTCAAACCGTGCTCAACCATTTGAGCGAGACGGCCACGGGCAGCGCCTCGCGCATTGCGCGCGCCGTGTTGCTGAGCGAACCGCCTTCGATCGACAAAGGCGAAGTCACCGACAAAGGCTCCATCAACCAACGTGCCGTGCTCAAACACCGCGATGCGCTGGTGCAAGCCCTGCACGACGGCCAAGCGCCCCACACCTTGCTGCCTCATTGAACTCGCCGCTTTGAACTCACCACTTTTAGGACACCCCCATGCAAATTCAAGGACAAACCGCCCTCGTCACCGGCGCTGCTTCAGGCCTCGGTGAAGCCACCGCCCGCGAACTGGCACGTTTAGGTGCCAAAGTGGCCGTGCTCGACGTGAACGCGGCCTTGGCCCAAACCGTGGCCGACAGCCTCAACGCGCAACACGGCGTGGGCACGGCCTTAGCCTGTGCCTGCGACATCACCAACACCGACAGCGTGCAAGCCGCCTTAGATGCAGCCCAAGCCGCCTTGGGCCCTGCCCGCATTTTGATGAACATTGCCGGCATCGGCACCGCGAAGCGTGTGGTCGGAAAAGACGGCAACGCCGCACCTTTGGAAGACTTCGCCCGCGTGGTCAACGTCAACCTGATTGGGGCCTACAACATCAGCCGCTTGTTTGCCGCCGAATGCGCCAAACTCGCCCCCGGTGAAGACGGCGCGCGCGGCGTGATGATGTTCACCGCCTCGGTCGCAGCCTTTGATGGCCAAGTGGGTCAACAGGCCTACAGCGCCTCCAAAGGCGGCTTGGTCGGCATGACACTGCCCATGGCGCGTGACTTGGCGCAACACGGCATTCGCGTGTGCACCGTGGCACCGGGCTTGTTTGCCACCCCCTTGATGCGCACCCTGCCTGAACCCGTGCAGCAGTCCTTGGCCGCGTCCATTCCGTTCCCCTCACGATTGGGCAAGCCAGAAGAGTTTGCCGAACTGGCTTGCCACATCGTCACCAACAACCACCTCAACGGCGAAGTCATTCGTTTGGATGGTGCGTTGCGCATGGCTCCTCGTTAAACGTAAAAGGCCAGACATGACACAGCCCTCAGTTCCTCACGTCAGCCCTATTGCCCTAGCCTGCACCTTGGGCGTCACGTTGATCGCGGGTTGTAGTGGCCTGCCTTGGCAAGCCGCTAGCCCCATGCAACAGCTAACGCCCGCGATCGGAGCCAGCTTGCAAAACTGCGACGCTTTGCCGCAGCAATTCAACTTTGCACGTGCCCAGATCGACAGCAGCGCGCGCGTGGCAGCCGGGGCCATGAAGCAAGGCGACCAACCCCTGCCCGAACACTGCCGCGTGACTGGGCAGATGAACAAGCGCAAAGGCAGCGATGGCAGCGACTACGCCATTGGCTTTGAAATGCGTTTGCCTCAACAGTGGAATGGCCGCTTTTATTACCAAGGCAACGGCGGACTCGACGGCTCTGTGCAACCCGCTTTGGGTGCACTCGGTGGCGGCCCCATCACGGGCGCGCTGATGCAAGGCTTTGCTGTGATCAGCTCGGACGCAGGTCACACTGGGCCCCAAACGCCTTTCTTTGGCATGGAGCCTCAAGCACGACTGGACTACGGCTACCAAGCCGTCGCCAGCCTCACCCCCATGGCCAAAGCGCTGATTCAAACCGCGTACGGCAAAGCCCCCGACCGCTCGTACATTGGCGGCTGCTCCAACGGCGGACGCCACACCTTGGTGGCGGCCTCTCGTTTGGGCGACCAATACGACGGCTACTTAGCCGGTGCCCCTGGTTACCGCTTGCCCAATGCCGCCATGGCCCAACTCTGGGGCGCACAGCAATGGCAAACACTGGCCAAGCCAGGCGCCACCGTCAAACACCCCATGAACCCGAATGGCAGCTTGGTCGATTTAGAAAGCGCCTTCACAGTGCCCGAACGTCAAATGGTGGGCCGCCGCATCTTGGACGTGTGTGATGCCCTCGACGGCGCGCATGACGGTTTGGTGCAAAACACCCAAGCCTGCCAAAGCAGCTTTGATTTGCAAAGTGACGTCAAAACCTGCACCGCCACTCGCGACGGCAGCTGCTTGACGGCCGAACAAAAACAAGTGGTGGCCCGTGTGTTTGCGGGTGGCACCACCGCTGATGGTCAGCCCATTTACGCCAGCTTCCCTTACGACACAGGCGTCGCAGGTGGCAATTGGGCGATGTGGAAATTCATCAATGCCTTGGCACTTGACCCACTGGCCGTCGGTGCCGTTTTCAGCAGCCCGCCGGACCGTGTGGACCCGTTGAAAATCGACATCAACGCACGCCCAGCGCTGTTCAACGCGACCAACGCCACGTACACCGAATCGGGCATGAGCTTGATGACGCCCCCCGGCCACAACAACCCCACCAACCTCACGCCACTGCGCGAGCGCGGCGCGAAGGTGATGGTCTACCACGGCGTGAGCGACCCGATTTTCTCGGCCGAAGACTCGCGT
>CANBRM010000006.1 GCA_947371915.1 Comamonadaceae bacterium
CATAGCAAGTTGGTACCACTCCTTCCCATCCCGAACAGGACAGTGAAACGACTTAGCGCCGATGATAGTGCGGGTTCCCGTGTGAAAGTAGGACATCGTCAGGCTATTACAGCCGCAAGAAGCCCCGCTCAGTGAGTGGGGCTTTTTGTCTTTTAGAGATTTACTAATTTATTCTCGATTCTAATTGCTGCACCAGATTTGATAAGTGACTCACAAATACCAAGAGTCCAATTTGCGAATGTCACTTCTTTAAAATGCGTATGTAGCTGATGAAAATACGAACAATCATTTGCCCACTCGTAAAAATCAGTGAGTTCAACCGACTGTAATTCCAACAGTTTAAATTTCAACAGTACTTTTGCAGCGTGTATTGCATGTTTAAGATGGTCGGCTCTAAAACCCTCAAGACGTAATCTTGCATAAGCTATTGCCTTTGGAACGTCTGTAAATACAGCACCGTGACCTGGAAGAACTATGCGTGGTTGAAGTTTTTCAATAAGATCCAACGTCGCACTAACTTCATCAAAAGCTGAAACACCCTCAATTTCAGGGAATACAACGCCGAATCCTTTTTCCCATAAAGCATCTGCCGAAATCAGAATACCTTCTGAGTCACAAAACAAAATGATTGAATGCGGGTCGTGACCTGGGGCCGAATGAACAAGCCACTCAAGCCCACCAACTTTAAATATCTCCCCTGCTTGAAGATAAGTTTCAGCTTTGAATTGAGGACACTGTTGCCCAGTGGGTGTGTAGGTTAATGCTTCGGGGTCCCATTGCGCCACATGCTCAAAGTGTCCAGGTGGGACACGCGTTTCAACATTCGGATAAACCATTTGCAAATGTGCATTGCCACCGCAATGGTCACTATGTAAATGAGTATTGATAATCAAATCTAGTGGCTGTTCTCCAATCACGGACTGAATAAGATCTGCCGTCTGTTTTGCGTGAGTCCAATACCCAGTATCTATCAACACGGCTTGCCCGCCGTCGTGTAATAAAACATTGTTCGACGACAGCCAACCACGTTCTAGAAACGAGACACCTTCAGGAAGTTGCAAATTGACCGTCATTTATTTGCGCGCAATTCTCGTCTCAACACTTTGCCCACATTGGTTTTTGGTAGTTCATCTCTGAACTCAATATATTTGGGATGTTTGTAGCCAGTTAGATTTTCTCTGCAGTAACTCGCAATATCTTCTTCGGTCAACGTCACATCACTGCGCACGACGAATACTTTGATAGATTCGCCCTGTTTTTCATCAGGAATTCCGACGGCAGCACATTCCACGACACCTGGGCAGAGCGAAATCACGTTTTCAAGCTCGTTTGGAAACACATTGAAACCACTGACCAAGATCATGTCCTTTTTACGATCCACAATTTGTGTGTATCCATGTTCATCCATGATGCCGATATCACCAGTCCGCATGAAGCCGTCAGATGTGAACGCTTTAGACGTTTCCTCTGGTTGGTTGTAATAACCAGTCATCACGTTTGGTCCTTTGATGCAAATTTCACCGCTTTGCCCAGTCGCTAAGCTCAGACCCGCATCGTCCTTGATGGCAATTTCGATACTCGGAAGTGGCAGACCAATATTTCCGCTGAAGTGCGTGGCGTCAACGGGGTTGTTGGTACCAATCGCACACGTCTCACTCATGCCCCAACCCTCTACCATCGCGCAGTTTGTGACTTCTTGCCAGCGCTTTGCCGTACCTTCAGAGGCCGCCATCCCACCGGCTTGTGAAACACAGAGGCTTGAGAAATCGAGCGTCTTGAAATGTGGGTGTTGTAACAAGGCATTGAACAACGTGTTGACAGCGGGCAGCAGATGGAACGGTCGCTTTTTCAACACGTCCACAAACTTATCAATATCGCGCGGGTTGGGAATGAGCGTCATATGCGCTCCCCAACGAATGGACAGCAAACACAGCGTCAAGGCGAAGATGTGATACAGCGGCAATGCCGCAATCGAGTTGACCTTGCGAACGTCGCCAATTCGCTTCACAGCAGGGGTGAACCAAACTTCGGCTTGAAGAACTGCCGAAATAATATTCCCATGCGTTAAAACAGCCCCTTTCGATAATCCCGTTGTGCCGCCCGTGTATTGAAGGAATGCTGTCGAAGCAAGGCTGACATTTGCAGATTTGAGAGACAGCGTCGCCCCTTTTGCAAGCGTGTGTAAGAAAGAAACAATCTTTCTTTCACGCCCACTGGGCATAGATCGAGAGAGTTTGAATGCAGGCACCATACCTACAAGGTGACGTGCGGCAAAGGTGAGCCAATTCCCTTTCACAAAACCCAACATGTCGCCCAAGGAAGTCAAAACAACGGTCTCAATTGGCGTTTGATCAATGACTTCTTGGAGTGTTTTTGCAAAATTCTCCAAGATCACAATCGTTGTGGCTCCTGAATCATTCAGTTGATGCTGCAACTCCCTTGCTGTGTAAAGAGGGTTGACGTTGACACAGACATGGCCCGCGCGAAGAATCGCGGCCATCGTCACAGCAAATTGAGGCAAATTGGGCAGCATGATGGCGACCCGAGAGCCTGGCTCTAAACCTAAGTGTTGAAGCCAAGCGCCTAAAGCCGCCGACGCACGATCGACATCGGCATACGTCATCCATTGGTCCATGCACACCGAAAACGGCGCCGAAGCATTCTTTTTGAAAGAACTCTCTAAAAAGTCGCCAACGGACTTAAATTGCTCAGGATGCACCTCATGCGGCACGCCCTCTGGATAAGATTGCAACCATGGTTTATTCATTCATGTCTCCTTAGAGGCATTTTGAATGCCAAGTGGCTCTGCCGCCATTGGGAATGTCCCTCGGCAGACACCATGTACGCTTCGTTGTCAGATAATTGCAAGAATAAGGGAAAACCCGTATAATTGCGGGCATGACTTTGACCCACACACTGACTCAAACCGCTTTAGATGCTTGTCGTCAATTGCTTGTTCGTTTGGGTGTGCAACAACCGTTCAAACAAGATACAGAGGGTGTTTTGATCCCCATTTGTCCATTGAATGCCAGTCACTTACCCGGCATTAAAAAACATTTACTAGCTTTGTCTGCACAAGACCGGTATTTGCGTTTCGGTTACGCGGCCAACGACGAACAAGTGCTTCGCTATGTGGACGGTTTGAAGTTCGAGCGAGACGAGATTTACGGCATTTTCAACCGTAACTTGGACATCGTGTCCATGGCGCATCTGGCGATCATGAAAGAGCCTGGCCGTACCTCGAATGCAGAATTTGGTGTATCCGTGCAAGCCTCGGCCCGTGGACGCGGTTATGGTGCGCGTTTGTTCGAGCGTGCTGTGATGCACGCACGCAATGAAAAAATCTCTGAAATCTATATCCATGCCCTGAGCGAAAACGCGCCCATGATTCGAATCGCTCGAAAAAGCGGTGCGACTGTGGAGCGTGATGGATCGGAAACCGAGGCTTATTTGCGTCTACCCAAGCGAGATTTAGACAGTCGTGTCACCGAGTTGGTGGTCGATCAGTTTGCAAAAGCCAACTACAGCATCAAAGAAGATGCCAAGAAGTTTTGGGACTTCTTAGCGAAAGTCGAAGAAATCCGCCAAGGCGTGCGCGCGGGGCGGCACCAATCTGCAGAATAGTCAGGCAATACGTGCAGGGCTTGGGCTATGCTTGAGGCCTGACAGACTTTCGCGGCCCCGCGCCGCACTCATGTGATCGCCCCGAATTCAAGCGCAGCAGACACGAATGACCAACGCACCTATTGGGAGCGTTTCATCGAGTTCATCCATCCTGGCCCAGACTCTCGCGAAGAGCTCATGGTCGCATTTTCAGACGCAGAAGATAACCAAGTCATCGGTGCTGAAAGCCGCATCATGCTCGAAGGTGTGCTGCGCCTAGCGGACTTGACCGCCGGGGAAGTAATGGTCGCGGCTCCTCGCATGGATTTGATCAACATTGACGACGCCATCGATGCATGCATGCATCAGGTCATCGACACCGCGCACTCGCGCTTTCCCGTTTTTGAGGGGGAGCGAGACAACATCGTGGGCATTTTGTTGGCCAAAGATTTGCTCAAGCTCCAACGTTCTCCTGCGCTCAATTTGCGCACCTTATTGCGCCCGCCCGTGTTTGTGCCCGAGAGCAAGGGTTTGAACGATTTGCTGCGGGAATTTCGCAACACACGTAACCACATGGCTTTGGTGGTTGACGAATTTGGCCGCATTGCTGGACTGATCACCATCGAAGATGTGCTCGAGCAAATCGTTGGCGAGATCGAAGATGAGTTCGACCAAGACGATGATGCCGGTGATATTTTTTCGCTCGCTGACAGCACCTTCCGCGTCAGCGGAGACACGGATTTACTGCGTGTGGCCGAAGCATTTGCCATCACGTTCCAAACGGACGAAGACACGGCCAATGGCGACAGCAAGTTCGACACCATTGGTGGCTTCATTGCCCACGCCATGGGACATGTGCCGCGACGCGGTGAATTCTTTGACGTCAGCGAGCAGCGCTTCGAGGTGATGCACACCAAAGCAGGGGCGGTGAAGTGGTTCAAGGTCTACCCTTCGCCGGCCAAGACGCAGTCCACAGCGGTCTAATGCAACGCACGCACCATTCGCCCCGGTTGCCTTGGCCTCGTGTCTGGCTCATCGTGGGGTTGATCGCAGCAGGCTTGCTGCAAGCCTTGGCCTTGGCGTGGCCTTTTGCCGGAAGCAGCCAAGGCGTGGCATTGGGCTGGTTGCAGCTTTTGAGCTTGTCATTTTTTGCAGCCTGGCTAGATCGTTCCGAGCAACCTCAACAGGCCTTTTGGCGTACGTGGTGGTTCGCATGCGCGTGGTTGGTTGGTTGTTTGTGGTGGCTCTTTATTTCCATGAGCACTTATGGAGGCATGCCGGCCGCCTTGGCTGGCGGCGCTGTATTGGCGCTCGCTGCGAGTTTGGCGTGCATCTATGGTGCCGCTGCTTGGATCTATCGCGTCATCGGCGTGCATCAACTGGGCGTCATGAGCAAAGCGAGCGCCTTTGCCGTGTTGTGGATGTCGGCTGAGGTGGTTCGCGGCACCTTGTTCACGGGGCTTCCGTGGGGCGCGATTGGCTATGCCCACGTCGATGGCGTTTTGCATCCTTGGGGCTCATGGGTGGGGGTGTATGGCTTGAGTGCCATGGCTGCGTTTATTGCCATGCTGCTGGGCGCTGAAAACGGACTTTCACGAGGGGCTGTGCGCAGCCGCTTGGCTGGGATGCTTCTTGCCGCCGTATGTGCCGTGATTGCCGTCACCGCCTTAAACCGCGATGCGTCGGTGAATGAGTCACCAACTCAGGCGCCGTTGACCGTCACCCTGTTGCAAGGCAATGTGCAGCAAGATTTGAAGTTTGGCTCAGGCGTCGCCCAAGCCCTGAATGATTACAAGCAAGGTCTGTTGCAAAGCCGCGCCAACTTAGTCGTCATCCCCGAAACCGCGTTGCCACTTTTGCCGCAGCAATTGCCAGCAGGCTATTGGCAAGACTTACAGAAGCATTTTTCGCTAGGTCAGCAAGCCGCCTTGATCGGCATGCCATTGGTTGCCCGAGCCAACCCTGAGGAAGTGGTGCTCCGTGGGCAGTCACGTCAATTCACCAACTCCGTTTTGGCGCTACAGCCGCCTACGAACGGGGAGCCTTACCGCTATGACAAGCACCATTTGGTGCCGTTTGGCGAGTTTGTTCCCCCCATGTTTCAGTGGTTTGTCCGTCTGATGCACATTCCCATGGGCGACTTTTCGAGAGGCGCAGTCGCGCAGCCGCCGTTTGCGTGGCGAGGTGAGCGCATCGCGCTCAACATTTGCTACGAAGACTTGTTTGGCGAAGAGCTGGCCAAAAGCTTTGCCGATCCCGATCGTGCGCCCACCATCTTGGTCAACCTCAGCAACATCGCTTGGTTTGGCGACACCGTGGCCATTGACCAACATCTGAATATTTCCCGCATGCGGGCCATGGAGTTGGGGCGGCCGATGTTGCGGGCCACCAACACAGGGGCGACCGCCATCATCAATGCGCAAGGCGTGGTCACGCATCGCTTGCCCAGTGCTGTGCAGGGTGCATTGCACGGGGAGGTCCAGGGTGTTCATGGGCCCGTGACTGCTTACGCACGTTGGGTCTCGGCCTGGGGCCTTTGGCCGTTGTGGGGCCTGTCTTTCGTTGTGTTGGTGTTTGTGGCATGGCTAGGTTCGCGCGCCAAGCACGGCAAACGCTATTTCGGCCCGTAAAATCAAGGGTTTGCAGGCGTCTTGACCTGCTCCTTTTCGCCAACGCCATGTTGGCATGGGTTTTATGCTGACTTTTCAACAAATCATTCTCAAACTCCAGTCCTACTGGGCCGAGCAAGGCTGTGCCTTGTTGCAACCCATCGACATGGAGGTCGGTGCGGGCACCTCGCACACCGCCACCTTCTTGCGCGCCTTGGGCCCAGAGCCTTGGAAGGCCGCGTACGTGCAACCCAGCCGCCGCCCCAAAGACGGCCGCTACGGCGAGAACCCCAACCGCTTGCAGCATTACTACCAATACCAAGTGGTGTTGAAGCCAGCGCCTAGCAACATCTTGGAGCTCTACTTGGGCTCGCTCGAAGCCCTCGGCTTTGACCTCAAGAAAAACGACATTCGTTTCGTCGAAGACGATTGGGAAAACCCAACCTTGGGCGCATGGGGCTTGGGCTGGGAAGTTTGGCTCAACGGCATGGAAGTCACGCAGTTCACCTACTTCCAGCAAGTCGGCGGCATTGACTGCAAGCCCATCACAGGCGAAATCACCTACGGCCTAGAGCGCTTGGCTATGTACCTGCAAGGCGTGGACAACGTCTACAACCTGCAATGGACCGATGGACTCACTTATGGCGACGTTTACAAACAAAACGAAGTGGAGCAGTCCACCTACAACTTCGAGCACAGCGATGCCGAGTTCTTGTTTACCGCATTTGGCGCGCACGAGAAACAAGCGCAGCACCTCATGGGCGCACAGTTGGCATTGCCTGCTTACGAGCAAGTGCTCAAAGCCGCACACACCTTCAACTTGCTTGACGCCCGTGGCGCCATCAGCGTGACCGAGCGTGCCGCCTATATCGGCCGCATCCGTAACTTGGCTCGCGCCGTGGCGCAGAGCTATTACGAGAGCCGCGAGCGCTTGGGCTTCCCCATGGCACCGCGCGAGTGGGTGGAACAAATGCCAAAGAAGACCGCTTGAGCGTAGGACACAAGAACATGACGACACACAACCTACTCATCGAACTCTTCGTGGAAGAGCTGCCTCCTAAGGCTTTGCAAAAACTCGGCGACGCTTTTTCTAGCGTGCTCTTTGACCAACTCAAAGCCCAAGGCTTGACCGCAGCTAATTCAGCCGTGACAGCCTACGCATCGCCACGCCGTTTGGCTGCGCACATCACCGCAGTGTCGGCCTTGGCTGCGGACAAAGCCGTGCAGCAAAAACTCATGCCCGTCACTGTGGGCTTAGACGCCAGCGGCAACGCAACACCCGCCTTGCTGAAAAAGCTGCAAGCCTTGGGCGCAGGCCCTGAGGCCGTGGCCCAACTCAAACGCGCGCCCGATGGCAAAGCCGAGGCTTTGTTCTACGACAGCATCGTCAAAGGTGCGAGCTTGGCCGACGGTTTGCAAAAAGCCTTGAATGAAGCCATTGCCAAATTGCCCATTCCCAAAGTGATGAGCTACCAGCTCGAAACCGATTGCGAATTGCCTGGCTGGAGTAGCGTTAACTTTGTGCGCCCCGCGCACAGCTTGATCGCCTTGCACGGCAGCACCGTGGTGCCTGTCAAAGCATTGGGCCTCACCGCTGGCAACAGCACACAAGGCCATCGTTTCGAGGCCCGCGTCTCGCCCGTCGTGTTGGCCAATGCCGACGTCTACGCTGACACACTCGCCAAAGACGGCTCAGTCATTGCCAGCTTCACTGAGCGCCGCGCTGAGATTGCGCGTCAACTCGAAGCCGCTGCTGCAAAGGTCGGCGGTGGTGTGAAGGCCATCGAAGACGCAGCATTACTCGATGAAGTCACTGCCTTGGTCGAACGCCCCAACGTGTTGGTGTGCGAGTTTGAAAAACAATTCCTCGACGTGCCACAAGAGTGCCTCATCCTCACGATGAAGGCCAACCAAAAATACTTCCCGCTGCTCGACGCTGCAGGCAAGCTCACCAACAAGTTCTTGGTGGTCAGCAACATCACGCCTGATGATGCGTCTGCCGTCATAGGCGGCAACGAGCGCGTGGTGCGCCCACGTTTGGCCGACGCCAAATTCTTCTTTGACCAAGACCGCAAAAAGACACTCGCTTCGCGTGTGGATGGTTTGGCTAAGGTCGTGTACCACAACAAACTCGGCACGCAAGGCGAGCGCACCGACCGCGTGCGCGTCATTGCCAAAGGCATCGCCGCGTTGTTGCCGCAGGCCAAAGACGCCGCCTTTGTGTCCGCCGTTGACGCCGCCGCGCAACTTGCCAAAACCGATTTGCTGACCGATATGGTGGGCGAGTTCCCCGAGTTGCAAGGCATCATGGGCGGCTACTACGCGCGCCACGATGGTTTGGGCGAGGACGTGGCACAAGCCATCGAAGACCACTACAAACCCCGCTTTGCAGGCGACGAGTTGCCGCGCAACACGGT
The DNA here is from genome assembly GCA_947371915.1 of Comamonadaceae bacterium. Lineage (GTDB taxonomy): Bacteria > Pseudomonadota > Gammaproteobacteria > Burkholderiales > Burkholderiaceae_C > Limnohabitans. The sequence goes on from CANBRM010000006.1 coordinate 8,630, forward strand.
GGGTGTGGTCGTGGCCTTGGCCGACAAGTTAGAGACCTTGGTCGGCATGTTTGGCATTGGCAACTTGCCCACCGGCGACAAAGACCCGTTCGCTTTGCGCCGTCACGCTTTGGGCGTGGTGCGCATGTTGAGCGAAGCCAATTTGGATGTGGGTTTGGACGCCTTGATCGCACAAGCCATTCCCGCCTTTGGCGACAAGATCACAGACCCAGCGGCAGCTTTGACCTCGTTCATTTACGACCGCCTCTCCGGCGGTCTGCGCGAGCAAGGCTACTCCGCGCAAGAGGTCGAAGCCGTGTTGGCCTTGCGCCCACAACGTTTGAGTGATGTGGCCAAACGTCTCACCGCTGTGCGCGCCTTCGCCGCCTTGCCCGAAGCTTCTGCCTTGGCTGCTGCCAACAAACGCATTGGCAATGTGCTCAAAAAAGCGGGTGAGGTCGATGCACACGTCAACACCGCCTTGTTCAAGGAAGACGCCGAGCAAGCCTTGTACGCTGCGATGCAAAAGTTGTTGCCTGAGTCCGAGGCGCAGTTCAAGGCGGGCGATTACACGTCTTCGCTGCAAACCTTGGCCAACTTGCGCGCCCCAGTGGATGCGTTCTTTGACGATGTCATGGTCAACGCCGAAGAGATGGACTTGCGCCTCAACCGCCAAGGCCTGCTCAAAAGCTTGCACCTCGCCATGAACCGCGTGGCCGACTTGTCGTGTCTGGCGACTTAAACCTTGTTCACCGCCACACTTAAGCGCAAGATACACACCGCATGATCACCAAACTCGTCATCCTCGACCGCGACGGCACCATCAACCAAGAGAGCGACGACTACGTCAAGTCTGCCGATGAATGGTTGCCTCTGCCCGGCGCCTTAGAAGCCATTGCGCGACTGAATCACGCGGGCTGGCATGTGGTGGTGGCCTCAAACCAGTCGGGGCTGGGGCGGGGGTTGTTTGATGTGGCCGCGCTCAATGCCATGCACACCAAGATGCACAAGCTTTTGGGCACGGCGGGCGGACGCATTGATGCGGTCTTTTACTGCCCGCACAGCCCCGATGAGCCCTGCCAGTGCCGCAAGCCGGCACCGGGCTTGTTTGAGCAAATTGGCGAGCGTTACGGCATGGAGTTGACCGGCGTGCACACCGTGGGCGACAGCCTACGTGATTTACAAGCCGGTGCCGCCGCTGGTTGTACCCCGCATTTGGTCTACACGGGCAAGGGGCAAAAACTGCGTGGCAAAACATTGCCTGCTGAGTTTCCGCAAGGCACCCGAGTGCATGAGGACTTGGCCGCTTTTGTGGATTGGCTGTTAGTCCAGCCCGAGACCAAGTTTCACGCGGTGCACAAAGCTCCGAACAAAACAGGAGCGTCCGCATGATGGCCATGATTCGCTCGACCGTGCACATGGCGTTCATGTTTGTCACCGTCATTCCCTTTGCGCTGCTGATCGTCTTGGCGGCGGTTGTGGGCTTAGGTGCGGACAAACGTTACGCCATCGCGGCGTCTTGGTTGAACGTGAGCATTCAATCCGCCCGCGTCATCATGGGCGTGCACTACCGCATACAAGGGCAAGATAATTTGCCTGATGGCGCGACCAGCCCAGCCATTTTGTTGGTTAAGCACCAATCCACCTACGAGACGTTTTTGATGCCGGCGATCATGCCGCACGCTCTGGCCTATGTGTTCAAACGCGAGTTGTTGTATGTGCCATTTTTCGGCTGGGCCATTGGCTTGCTGGACATGATCCACATCGACCGCAGTCAGCGCGCCAAAGCCTTTGGCAAAGTCGTGGAGCAGGGGCAAAAGTTGCTGGCGCAAGGGACGTGGGTCATCATGTTTCCTGAAGGTACGCGCATTCCTCGCGGTGAGCGCGGTAACTACAAAAGCGGCGGTGCACGTCTGGCCATCGCCACGGGCGCGCCCGTGATTCCGATTGCGGTGACCTCCGCCAAATGCTGGCCACGCAAGGCCTTCATCAAGTTTCCAGGGGTGGTGGACGTGTCGATCGGCGCGCCCATTGACAGCGTGGGCCGCGACGCGGATGAGCTGACCCGCGAAGTTGAACACTGGATCGAGTCTGAAATGCGTCGCCTCGATCCCGAGGCCTACGTCGCCAAGTCGTGAGGCGTCACGCATGAGCCGCTTCATGCAACTCGTGCTTGATTTATTTGAGGCGCCGCAAAGCCATGCTGCGACGCCTTTGCCCAAACCGCGACCGATGCAAGGGCCGCATCAACCTGCTGAGCCTTTGGGCCAAGTGCTACCCAAAGCGCAGTTCTCCCACCCGCGCGCCACGCGCCGCATTCAATTGGGCACCACCGATGTGGCGTATGCCTTTCGCCGTGGCAAGCGCCGCACCATTAGCATGTCTGTCGGTCCCGATGGGCTGGAGGTCAGTGCGCCAACGTGGGTGACGGTGGGTGAGGTGGAGTCTGCGCTGCGTCAAAAGGCCGAGTGGATTTCCCGCAAGCTGATTGAAATGGGCGAGCGCCATGCGCAAATGGGCGCCCAGCGCATCATTTGGCGCGATGGCGTGGTTGTGCCTTATCTGGGCGCACAGTTGCAAGCGGTGCTCGACTCCAGCAGCGCTTTGAAAAAGAACAGCGCGCAATTTGAAGCCGCAGACGCTCAAGACGGCTTGCACACGCTGCGGTTAGGCTTGCCGCTCCACGCCACGCCCGAACAAATTCGAGATGCCGTTCAGGCCTGGCTCATGCGGCAAGCCAAAGCCTTGTTCACCGAGCGCTTGCATCACTTTGCACCGTTGTTGAATGTGCAGTGGCAGCGCCTGTCGCTCAGCAGCGCGGCGACGCGGTGGGGCAGTGCGAGTTCGAGCGGGGCCATTCGTCTCAACTGGCGCTTGGTCCATCACAAACTCGACGTCATTGACTATGTGGTCGCGCATGAGTTAAGTCACTTGCGCGTGATGGACCACAGCCCACGGTTTTGGGACACCGTCAAAACGGTGATGCCCGACTACGCCGAGCGCCGTCGGGTGCTGAAAAATGAGCCTTTACCGCCTTGGACTTGAGACGTTTTTTGCGAGGCTGAATTTTCCCGTCATAATTGACGTTTACGTAAACGTAAACACACTATGGCCACCACATATTCCATCAGCGACTTGGCGCGTGAGTTCGATCTCACCACCCGGGCCATCCGTTTTTACGAAGACATGGGCCTGCTGCAGCCTGAGCGCTCTGGTCCCGGTGGTCGCAACCGCGTCTACAGCCACCGCGACCGCACGCGGTTGAAACTCACCTTGCGCGCCAAGCGTTTGGGCTTGTCGCTGACCGAGGCCAAAGACCTGATCGACATGTACGACAGCCCACGCGACACGGGCCCACAGTTGCAAAAGTTTCTGGTGGTGCTGGCCGATCACAAACGCCAGCTTGAAGAGCAGATGGCTGAAATTCAAGCCAACCTCGACGAAGTCAAGGTGCATGAAAAAGAGGCGCGCAACCTGCTCGCCAAGCAAGGCGCGGCGAGCGTAGCCCCAACGAGCAAGACGGTGAAAGCATGAGCACGACACCACTTGTGGCGCACCCCGAGTTGCACGCCCGCATCGAAGCCAGCTTTGTGCGCCAAGGCATGATGCGCCACCTTGGCGCGCGCTTGGTGTCGGTCGCCCCTGGTGAGGTTGAAATCGCTTTGCCCTATTCCGAGCGCGTGACCCAACAACAAGGCGGCTACCACGGCGGCGCGATGGGCGCTTTGGCCGACATCGCTGCAGGCTACGCCGGCCTCACCTTGGCGGCTGATGGCCAAGAGGTCACCACGGTCGAATACAAGATCAACTTTCTCGCGGCCTTCTCTGGCGGTGAATTGCGCGCACGCGGCCATGTGGTTCGCGCAGGCAAACGGCTCATCATTACCACGGCCGAGGTCGTGCATCTGAACGACGACGGCGGTGAGTCGCCTTGCGCCTTGATGCAGCAAACCTTGGCCACCGTCAAACAAAGTTACTGAGTCACACAAGGAGACCTTCATGAATAACTTACCTGGACTGAATTTTCAACTCGGTGAAGACATCGATGCGCTGCGCGACGCTGTGCGTGAATTCGCCCAAGCCGAGATCGCCCCGCGCGCTGCGGAGATCGACCGCAACGACCAATTTCCCATGGACCTGTGGCGCAAGATGGGCGACTTGGGCGTGCTGGGCATCACCGTGGGCGAAGAGTACGGCGGTGCCAACATGGGCTACCTCGCGCACATGATTGCCATGGAAGAGATCTCTCGCGCCTCTGCCAGCGTGGGCCTGAGCTACGGTGCGCACAGTAACTTGTGCGTGAACCAAATCAAGCGCAATGGCACCGATGCGCAGCGCGCCAAGTACCTGCCCAAGCTCATCAGTGGCGAGCACGTCGGTGCGCTTGCCATGTCCGAGCCCGGTGCGGGTTCTGACGTCATCAGCATGAAGCTCAAGGCTGAAGACAAAGGCGGCTACTACGTGCTCAACGGCAGCAAGATGTGGATCACCAACGGCCCCGATGCCGACACGCTGGTGGTCTACGCCAAGACCGAGCCCGAGTTGGGTGCACGCGGTGTGACGGCCTTCTTGATCGAGAAGGGCATGAAGGGCTTCAGCGTCGCGCAAAAACTCGACAAGCTGGGCATGCGCGGCAGCCACACCGGCGAGTTGGTGTTCAACAACGTCGAAGTGCCTGCTGAAAATATCTTGGGCGGTCTGAATATGGGGGCCAAAGTGTTGATGAGCGGCTTGGATTACGAGCGCGCTGTGTTGTCTGGCGGTCCTCTGGGCATCATGCAATCGGTGATGGACAACGTCATCCCCTACATCCACGACCGCAAGCAATTTGGCCAAAGCATTGGTGAGTTCCAACTCATCCAAGGCAAAGTCGCCGACATGTACACCGTGCTGCAAGCCGGTCGCAGCTTTGCCTACACAGTAGCCAAAAACCTCGACTTACTTGGCACCGACCACGTGCGCCAAGTGCGCAAAGACTGCGCATCGGTCATCTTGTGGACGGCCGAAAAAGCCACCTGGATGGCTGGCGAAGGCGTGCAGATTTTTGGGGGCAACGGCTACATCAACGAATACCCCTTGGGTCGTTTGTGGCGCGATGCCAAGCTGTACGAAATTGGTGCCGGCACCAGCGAGATTCGCCGCATGCTGATTGGCCGTGAGCTATTCGCTGAAACTTGTTAAGGAATTAGCGGCACGGCGACAATGACCGCATGAGCACATCACTTCAGCACCTTTTTGACAACAACCGCGCTTGGGCGGATCGCATGGTTCAAGAGACTCCTGCGTACTTTTCACGCCTGGCTAATCAGCAAAACCCCAAGTATTTGTGGATTGGTTGCTCCGACAGCCGCGTGCCTGCCAACCAAATCACGGGCCTAGATCCAGGTGAGGTGTTTGTGCACCGCAACGTGGCCAACGTGGTGGCGCATTCAGACCTGAACGCTTTGTCCGTCATCCAATACGCGGTGGACGCGCTCAAGGTCGAACACATCATGGTGGTGGGCCACTACGGATGCGGTGGTGTGATTGCCGCGACGCGTGGCACACGCGTGGGCTTGGCTGACAACTGGTTGCGCCATGTGCAAGACGTGCGCTTGCGCCATCGCCAACGGCTCAACCATTTGCCACAAGCCGAACTCGAGTCGGTCATGTGCGAGATGAACGTGATTGAGCAAGTGGGCAACGTCGCCTTGTCCAATGTCATGCAAGACGCGTGGGGCCGTGGCCAAAAAGTGACCGTGCATGGTTGGATTTACGGCCTCGACAACGGCTTGGTCAAAGACCTTGGCGTGACCATGAGCCATGCCGGCGAAGTGGTCGATGTGTTTCGCAACGCTTTCAAACGCTACCCCCGTGGTGGCATGCTTCCCGCCGCGTGACCTTCGGGGTCGGCGCGGCACTTTTCTTTTTTAAATTGGAGAAATTCATGTCCGACCCTATCGTCATCGTCAGTGCTGCCCGTACACCCATGGGTAGCTTTCAAGGCGACTTCTCAAGCTTGGCCGCGCACGACCTTGGCGGCGCAGCCATCAAGGCAGCGGTTGAGCGTGCGAGCCTTAATTCTCAGTTCACGCCAGAGTTGGTCACCGAGGTGTTGTTTGGCAATTGCTTGATGGCAGGCCAAGGCCAGGCGCCCGCGCGACAAGCCGGTTTTAAGGGCGGTTTGCCCAAAAGCGCTGGCGCTGTGACGCTCTCCAAAATGTGTGGTTCTGGCATGCGCGCGGCGATGTTTGCGCACGACATGTTGATCGCTGACACCCACGATGTGTTGGTGGTTGGCGGCATGGAAAGCATGACCAACGCGCCTTACCTCATGCTCAAAGGCCGGGGCGGTTACCGCTTGGGCCACGACCGTTTGTTTGACCACATGATGCTCGACGGTTTGGAAGACGCTTACGAAGCGGGTCGCAGCATGGGCACGTTTGGCGAAGACTGCGCGGCAAAGTACAACTTCACGCGCGCTGAGCAAGACGCATTCGCCACTGCCAGCGTGCAACGCGCGAAAGCCGCCACAGAGTCTGGCGCTTTTGCTGCAGAGATCACCCCAGTCACGGTCAAGACCCGCGCTGGCGAGACCGTGGTGTCGGTTGACGAAGGCCCCGGCAAAGTCAAGCTCGACAAAATCACCTCGCTCAAACCAGCCTTCAAAAAAGACGGCACCATCACCGCCGCTTCTAGCTCCTCCATCAACGATGGCGCTGCCGCCATGGTTTTGATGCGCGAAAGCACCGCCAAAAAATTGGGCTGCACGCCCTTGGCTCGCATCGTCAGCCACGCCACCCACGCGCAAGAGCCCGAGTGGTTTGCGACTGCGCCAGTCGGCGCTACACAAAAAGCCTTGGCCAAAGCCGGTTGGTCCGTGGCCGATGTGGATTTGTGGGAAGTCAACGAAGCCTTCGCCGTGGTGCCCATGGCCTTGATGAAAGAACTCAACGTCTCGCACGACATCGTCAACGTCAACGGCGGGGCCTGTGCCTTGGGGCACCCCATCGGCGCATCAGGCGCGCGCATCATGGTCACGCTCATCCATGCACTCAAAGCACGCGGCCTGAAAAAAGGCTTGGCCACACTTTGCATTGGTGGCGGCGAAGGCACGGCCGTGGCCTTAGAAATCATTTAAGGACGCGCCATGTTGCTCACGCCTGACCAAACCATGATCCGCGACGCAGTGCGCGACTTTGCCCAGCAAGAACTCTGGCCCAACGCCGCCAAGTGGGACAAAGAACACACTTTCCCGCATGCGGTGCACAAAGGCTTGGCCGCACTCGGCGCCTACGGTATTTGTGTGCCCGAAGACTTGGGCGGCGCAGGTTTGGACTACACCACGCTCGCCATTGTTTTAGAAGAAATTGCCGCAGGCGATGGCGGGACGAGCACTGCCATCAGCGTGACCAACTGCCCTGTCAACGCCATCCTCATGCGCTACGGCAACGACTCGCAAAAGAAACAATGGCTCACCGAATTGGCGCAAGGCAACATGCTCGGCGCATTCTGTTTGACCGAGCCACACGTGGGCTCTGACGCCTCGGCACTGCGCACTACGGCCACCAAAGAAGGCGACGAGTACGTCATCAACGGCGTGAAGCAATTCATCACCAGCGGCAAAAACGGCCACGTGGCCATCGTCATCGCGGTGACCGATAAAGGCGCAGGCAAAAAAGGCATCAGCGCCTTCATCGTGCCGACCAACGCACCCGGCTACCAAGTCGCCCGTCTCGAAGACAAGCTCGGCCAACACAGCAGCGACACCGCGCAAATCAACTTTGACAACTGCCGCATCCCCGCCGAGAACCTGATCGGCGCGGAAGGTGAGGGCTACAAAATCGCGTTGTCTGCTCTGGAAGGCGGCCGCATTGGCATCGCCGCACAAAGCATTGGCATGGCGCGCAGCGCGTTTGAAGCCGCGTTGCAATACAGCAAAGAACGCGTGAGCTTTGGCACCGCGATCTTCAACCACCAAGCCGTGGGCTTCCGTTTGGCCGACTGCGCCACGCAGCTCGAAGCTGCACGTCAGCTCATGTACCACGCCGCCGCTTTGCGCGATGCAGGTTTGCCGTGTTTAAAAGAAGCCGCCATGGCCAAACTCTTTGCCAGCGAAACGGCAGAGCAAGTGTGCAGCGTCGCCATCCAAACCTTGGGCGGCTACGGTGTGGTGAGCGACTTCCCTGTCGAGCGCATTTACCGCGACGTGCGTGTGTGCCAAATTTACGAAGGCACCAGCGACGTGCAAAAAATCATCATCCAACGCGCGTTGGCTTGATGCAGCGCACGTCGTGTTGATGTGGCTTGTGTAGCATCGCGCTCAACCAACAGGATTTCCTATGAATTTTGCGCAATCGCACATCGCCACGCTTTTCAAATACGGCGGCATCAGTTTTATCGCTGGCGCTGTCAACCACGGATTCTTCAGCGAAGCACGTTCGTTTTGGACGGCGTGCTTTGGTGTGCTGTTCTATCTGTTCGGCGCGTGGCTGGAGACGCGCAACCGCGACGCGCTGAATGTGCGCTGGACCGATGTGCTGGGTTTCGGTTTGGTGTCGTCGATTGGTTTGGGCTTTTTCACGGGTGGTTTGCAGCACTTCCCTGATTCTCCGGACCGCAGCTTGTGGGTGGTGCCCTTGGGCTTTGTGCTCAGCCTTTTGGCCATGTACTTCCTTGATGGTCGTTCGCGCACTTCCTTGCGGTCTTTGGTGACTTACGGCTTGGTGGCCTTTGCGGTGGTCATGGCGATCTCCGCCACGGCATGGTCTTTGTTGCAAGGCTTGCCACCTTCTGAGCACAGCCATTCTCACGACAACGCTTCAGCGGCAGAGGTGCACACGCATGGCGGCGCGACCGAGGCTGCACATAGCCACGAGATATCTGCGGCAGCGGACACCCGCATCGTCACCATCGAGATGAATGACGCCATGCGCTTTACCCCCGCCACTTGGCAAGCCACCTCCGGTGAGACCGTGCGCATTCGCGTGATTAACACCGGCAAGGTGCGTCACGAAATGGTGATTGGCAGCGAAGATGATTTACGCGCGCATGCCGCCGCCATGAACACGCAAAAACAGGGACATTCACACGCCCACAACGCCTTGTCATTGGGCGCTGGCGAAACCGGCGAATTGGTCTGGACGTTCACTGATGCGGGCGTGCTGCACATGGCCTGCTTCGAGCCTGGCCATTACGACGCAGGCATGCGCGGCACCATCTCTGTCTTGCCTTAAAAGCGCCACATGACCACCGTGACCGCTTGCCCTTGTCGGCGCACCGATGCGAAGCGTCGCCCTGTCGCCTACACAGCCTGCTGTGGCGCCTTTGTGGACCACTTTGACGCGACGCCGGCTCCCAGCGCTGAGGCTTTGATGCGTTCCCGTTACAGCGCTTTTGTGCAAGAGCGTGCTGACTATTTGCTCGCCACGTGGCACCCCAGCACACGCCCCGCATCGCTCGATTTTGATGCAGGTGCCAAATGGCTGGGCCTTGATGTGCGCGAGCACCACATGACCGGCGACCACACGGCCGAGGTGACCTTTGTCGCCCGTTACCGATTGCCCAGCGGTGCCGTGCGCATGCATGAGCGCAGTCGCTTTGTGCGCGAAGACGGACGTTGGTTCTATGTAGACGGCGACGTGCTCTAGCGCATCGGGTCAGGACGCTGTTTTTCTCCCGCAGCTCCGGCCCCGATAATCAGCGCATGAAATTCGAAGCTGTGTTGTTTGATTGCGATGGCGTGCTGGTCGACAGCGAAGCCATCACCTGTGGGGCCTTGCGCGACATGCTGCAAGAAAGTGGCTGGACCCTGACCTTGCAAGAATGCATGGCGCACTTTGTGGGCCACACCGTGCGCAATCGCCGCGACTTGATCGAGGCCAACACGGGCCAACCATTGACCGAAGCCTTCATGGACGAGTTTTACCGACTACGCAATCTGCGTTTAGATGCCGACATCACGGCCATTCCGCACATTCACGCCGCGGTGCAACATGTCTTCGATGCTTGCCAAGGTCAGATCGCCTGTGCGTCAGGTGCAGACCGCTTCAAAATCAATTTGATGCTGGACAAAGTGGGCTTGTTCAACTTCTTTGATGGCCGCATCTTCAGTGGCCACGAGGTGCCGCAGACCAAACCCGCGCCCGATGTGTATTTGGCCGCAGCCGCGCATTTGGGCAAAGATCCCAAGCGTTGCCTGGCGGTTGAAGACACACCGGTTGGCGTGACCGCTGGCGTGGCCGCGGGTGCCACGGTGTGGGGCTATGCCGCCCACGGGCAGGCCGATGCTTTGCGTGCCGCTGGTGCTGCCCACGTGTTCACTTGTATGAGCGAGTTGCCCGCGCTGTTCGCTGCCGCGTGATCGACAGCGTTGCTTTCGATCAGCGAGGGCCTTGTTGTCGAAACGCGTCGGGTGAGGTGCCTGTCCAGCCTTTGAACGCACGAATAAAACTTTTCTCGTTTTGAAACCCGGCCGCTTCGGCAATTTGTTTCAGCGGACGTGTCGTGCGTTGCAGTTGCGTCATTGCGACATCGCGACGCACCGCGTCTTTGAGCTCTTGCAGCGAAGCGTTTTCTTCTTTCAGCTGCCGGTGCAGCGTGCGCGCAGACATGTTGAGCCACGCTGCTAAGTCTTCTGCGTTGCGGCAATGCTCGGGGTGTTGTGCCAAGGTTTGACGCACTTTTTCCACCAGCAAGCGGTCGCGTCGATACGGGCGCACGGTCAGCAACAGCGCGCGTTGCAGCATGTGTTGCAGGGCGGCTTCGTCGCGACGCACGGGCAAGGCCAGATAGCCCGCATCGAACTGCAAGCTGTTGACGGTGGCATTGAAGGTGGTGGGGCCGTCAAACAACACGCGGTAGCTGTCTTGGTGGGCTGGCGCGGCAAAGCGCAAATGGGTGGCTCGCAGGGGAATGCGTGAGTCGGTCAGCCAACAGGCCACGCCCAAGGCATTGCGCAAGACGGACACCACGCAGAATTCACGAAAGCCGCCCAAGTCGCGCGCCTCGTCCAATTGCAACGTGGCCACACCGTCGTGTTCGCTGATCTGCAAATGGATATCGTCCGTCAGCAAGCCGTGGTGTCTGCACCAGCGCGTCAACGCCAAACCCAGTGTGGCCGACGTGAGCGAGGCACGCACCAACAGCCCATAGCTGCCCCAAGGCAGGCGTCGGCTGAACCAGCCCAAGCCTTCATCGTCCAGCTCTTGCATGGCAATGCCTGAGATCAGCTCCATCTGCATGGCGGTCACGCGCGCGTTGATCTGCAGCAGCAACGATGGCTCGATTTGTGCCTTGGCCAAGGCGCTCTCCATGCCGATGCCACGTTGTGCGTAAGCGGCGGCTATGTTTCGAATAAAAGCAATTGGCGTCTCGGCTCGGCCCTGAGTCGGCGAGGGGGTAAGTGGGCGGCTAGGGTTAACCATGTTGGGTTGAATTGTGGCAGGATTTGCAACCATGCTGACGCCCTCTGCGTGCCGGTTCGCTTTACGCTCAGACGCAAAGGACCCACGCATGACTGTTTTGCACACCCAATTGAACCCCCGCTCTGCCGATTTCGCGGCCAACGCTGCCGCCATGCGCACCGTGGTGGATGACCTCAAAGCGCATCTCGAAAAAATCGCCGTCGGTGGCGGCGACGCGGCGCGGGCCAAACACACCGCACGCGGCAAGCTCTTGCCCCGTGACCGCGTGCAAATGCTGCTCGACCCTGGCACGCCATTTTTAGAGGTGGCACCGCTTGCCGCGCTCAATATGTACAACAACGACGCACCGTGCGCTGGCTTGATCGTTGGCATGGGTCGCGTCAGCGGGGTGGACTGCATGGTGGTGTGCAACGACGCCACGGTGAAGGGCGGCACGTATTACCCGCTCACGGTGAAGAAACATTTGCGTGCGCAAGAGATCGCGCAGCAAAACAACTTACCTTGCATTTACTTGGTCGACTCGGGCGGTGCCAACTTGCCGAACCAAGACGAGGTATTCCCCGATCGCGACCACTTTGGCCGCATCTTCTTCAACCAAGCCAACATGAGCGCGCAAGGCATTGCGCAAATCGCGGTGGTGATGGGCAGTTGCACCGCAGGCGGCGCGTATGTGCCCGCGATGAGCGACGAAACCATCATCGTTAAAAATCAAGGCACCATCTTCTTGGGTGGCCCGCCTTTGGTGAAGGCTGCGACTGGCGAAGTGGTGACGGCAGAAGATCTCGGCGGTGGCGATGTGCACACCCGTCTGTCTGGCGTGGCCGACCACTTGGCGCAAAACGATGTGCATGCGCTGGCGCTGGCACGTCAGACTGTGAAAAACCTGAACGCTCAAAAACAGCCCAACATCGCGACGCATGCCCCCGTGCCACCGAAGTTCGATGCGCAAGAGTTGTATGGCGTCATCCCTGCTGACACGCGCAAGCCGTTTGATGTGCGCGAGATCATTGCGCGCATCGTGGACGGCTCGGAGTTTGACGAATTCAAAGCCCGCTTTGGCGCCACGCTGGTGTGTGGCTTTGCGCGCATCGAAGGCATGCCGGTTGGCATCATTGCCAACAACGGCATCTTGTTCAGCGAGTCCGCTTTGAAAGGCGCGCACTTCATTGAGCTCTGCTGCCAGCGCAAAATCCCCTTGGTGTTTTTGCAAAACATCACCGGCTTCATGGTGGGGCGCAAGTACGAAAACGAAGGCATCGCCCGCAACGGGGCCAAGATGGTCACGGCGGTGGCCACTGCGGCTGTTCCGAAGTTCACCATCATCATCGGCGGCAGTTTTGGGGCTGGCAACTACGGCATGTGTGGCCGTGCGTTCAGCCCCCGCTTTTTGTGGATGTGGCCGAACGCACGCATCTCCGTCATGGGCGGTGAGCAAGCGGCCAGCGTGTTGGCCACGGTCAAACGCGACGGCATGGAAGCTAAATCGGGGCTCAAAGGCGAGGCGGCTTGGAGCGCTGAAGACGAGCAAGCGTTCAAAGACCCCATTCGCCAACAATACGAAGTACAAGGTCACCCTTATTTCGCCACCGCCCGCTTGTGGGACGACGGCGTGATCGACCCCGCCGACACGCGGCGTGTGCTGGCGCTGGGTTTGAGTGCATCGTTGAATGCGCCGATTCCAGACACCAAATTTGGTTTGTTCCGCATGTGATGCAAGAGGCGTTTTTATGACCACCACCAACCCTTCAGCCCTGTCTGTTTCTACCCATGCGGGCGTGCGCACCATCACGCTCAACCGCCCCGATGTGCGCAACGCGTTCAATGACGAAGTTATTTCAGAATTGAAGACCGCTTTCACTGAAGCAGGCCTTGCACTTGACGTGCGCTGCGTGGTGTTGGCTGCTGTTGGCCCCGCGTTTTGCGCCGGTGCTGACCTGAACTGGATGCGCCGCATGGCCGACTACACGCGCGACGAAAACTTGGCCGACGCAGGCCAACTCGCTGCCATGCTGCGTGCGATTTACGACTGCCCCAAGCCCACCATCGCTCGCGTGCAGGGCGATGTGTTTGCAGGTGGCTTAGGGCTCGTTGCCGCCTGCGACATGGCGGTGAGTGTGGACACGGCCACCTACTGTTTGAGCGAGGTCAAGCTGGGCCTGATTCCCGCCACCATCAGCCCTTACGTGATTCGTGCCATGGGCGCGCGTGCCTCGCACCGTTACTTTTTGACGGCAGAGCGTTTCAGCGCTGCCGAAGCGCACCGCACAGGCTTGGTCCACGAGGTGGTCACGGCCGATGCGTTAGACGCCAAAGTTGCTGAGCTGACGACGGCGTTGGTCAGTGCCAGCCCCAATGCCGTGCGTGCTTGCAAGCGCTTGGTGCAACACGTGGCCGAGCGCGAGATGGACGACGCCCTGGTGGCCCACACCGTGGCGGGTATTGCCGACATCCGTGCCAGTGCACAAGGCAAAGAAGGCGTGCAATCGTTCTTGCAAAAACGCAAACCCAACTGGTTGCTCTGACGCGGGCGCGCCCGCTGTCTACTTACCCCTAGCCATTCACGCCTCGCCTTGAACTCAGAAAGACAACCCGTCATGTTTCAAAAAATTCTCATCGCCAACCGTGGCGAAATCGCCTGCCGCGTGGCTGCGACCGCGCGCAAATTGGGCATCAAAACGGTGGCCGTCTATTCAGACGCAGACGCGCAAGCCAAACACGTGCAGGTGTGTGACGAAGCCGTTCATATCGGTGGCAGCGCCCCCAAAGACAGCTACTTGCGCTGGGAGCGCATCTTGCAAGCCGCGCAAGACACGGGCGCACAAGCCGTGCACCCTGGCTACGGTTTCTTGAGCGAGAACGAAGACTTCGCCAAAGCCTGCGCCGCAGCGGGCTTGGTCTTCATTGGCCCACCCGCTTCGGCCATTCAGGCCATGGGCCTCAAAGCGGCGTCCAAGCAGTTGATGGAACAAGCGGGCGTGCCTTTGGTGCCCGGCTACCACGGCGCTGACCAAGACCCCGCTCTGTTGCAACGTGAGGCCGACCACATGGGCTACCCCGTGCTCATCAAAGCCAGTGCGGGCGGCGGTGGCAAGGGCATGCGTATTGTTAAAAAGACGGCTGACTTTGCCGAGGCTTTAGCCAGTTGCAAACGCGAAGCCATCAACAGCTTTGGCGACGACGCGGTGTTGGTTGAGAAGTATGTGCAGCGCCCTCGTCACATCGAAATTCAGGTGTTTGGCGACACACATGGCAACTGTGTGTATTTGTTCGAACGCGATTGCTCTGTGCAACGCCGCCACCAAAAAGTGTTGGAAGAAGCCCCTGCGCCCGGCATGACCGAGGCGCTGCGCCAACAGATGGGCGAAGCTGCCGTCGCCGCAGCCAAAGCCGTCAACTACGTGGGCGCGGGAACGGTGGAATTCATCGTCGAGCAAACGGGCTATGACAGTCCCGAGTCCATGAAGTTTTTCTTCATGGAGATGAACACCCGCTTGCAGGTGGAGCATCCGGTGACCGAAGCCATCACAGGGCTCGACTTGGTGGAATGGCAATTGCGCGTCGCCAGCGGCGAGCCCTTGCCTTTACGCCAAGACCAATTGCGCATTCAAGGCCACGCCATCGAAGCACGTATTTGCGCCGAGAACCCCGATAACAACTTCTTGCCCGCCACCGGCACTTTGTCGGTGTACCGCAAGCCTGCGTGCAGCAGTTTTGAGATTCCGAACACCAGCCACACAGGCCTGTCTGTGCGCATCGACGACGGCGTGCGTGAGGGCGACAGCATCAGCCCGTTTTACGACTCCATGGTGGCCAAGCTCATCGTGCATGGCGACACGCGCGAGCAAGCGCTGGCTCGCTTGGACGAGGCGCTGGCGCAAACGCGCATCGTGGGTTTGACCACCAATGTGCAGTTCTTGCGTCGCGTCATCCAAACCGATTCATTTGCCACGGCCAAGCTCGACACGGCGCTTATCCAGCGCGAAGACAAAGCCTTGTTTGGCCAAGAGCCTTTGGGCTTGGCTTTGACCGCCGCCGCCGTGGTGGCCAGCACCTTGCAACGTGAAGCTGCGTTGACTGGCCACGACCCTTTCAGCCGTCGCGATGGCTGGCGTGCTTACGGCATGGCGACGCGTCGCTTTGGTTTTGTGTTTCACGGCCAAGCGCAAACCGCGCTGCTGACGTATGGCCACGATGGCACCACACAGTTCGCGATAGATGCGATGGTGGATGCACCTTTGCCCCAACCCGTCTTTGGCGCGCTGACATGGCGTGCCGAGGGCGATCAGTTGGCCATTGCGTTTGCCGGTCAACAAGCCCGCGTGCAGGTGTTCATGCATGTGGAAGGTGGCGACGATGTGGCCCATGTGTTTGCCCCGCAGGGAGCGACACGCATCACCGTGATCGACGCGCTGGCCCATGCGGGCGAGGTGCAAGAAGCGGGCGGACGCTTGACGGCACCCATGCCCGGCAAGGTGGTGTCGTTCTCGGTGAACGTAGGTGACAAAGTCAAAGCCGGCCAGCCGCTCGCCGTGATGGAAGCGATGAAAATGGAACACACCATGGCCGCGCCCGCCGATGGCGAAGTGCTGGAGTTGCTATACGCACCCGGCGACCAAGTGGCAGAAGGCGCGGAGTTGCTCAAACTCAAACTCGATTGACCGCATGAAAATCACCATCTGCCTCACGAACATCAAACCCGAACCTTGGGTGGACAGCTTGCGCGCCTTGCTGCCGCAAGCAGACGTGTCGGTGTGGCAGCCTGGGAGCCCTGTGGCTGACCATGCGGTGGTGTGGGCGCCACCGCAATCCTTCATCGATGAACAAGTCGGTCTCAAGACCTTGTTCAACATTGGTGCCGGCGTAGACGCCTTGTTGCAACTGAACTTGCCACCCACGTTGCAAGTGGTGCGCTTGGATGACGCGGGCATGTCCGTGCAAATGGCCGAGTACGTGAGCCACGCGGTGATTCGTCATTTTCGCGAGTTCGATGCGTACGAGCGCGATGTGCGTGAGGGCAAGTGGTCGTACCGCAAGCCCAATGTGCGTGCTGATTTTTCGGTGGGCGTGATGGGCTTGGGCGTGTTGGGTGCCCGCGTGGCCAAGACCTTGCAAGCCTTTGAATTTCCCGTGAATGGCTGGAGCCGCAGTGCCAAACAATTGCCGGGTGTGCAGTGCTTTGCGGGGGCGCAGCAATTGAACGCTTTCTTGTCCAGCAGCCGTGTGTTGGTGAACTTGTTGCCGCTCACGCCAGAGACCGAAAACGTGTTGAACCAAGCCACCTTGGCGCAGCTGCCGCCGCATGCCTATGTGATCAACGTGGCGCGTGGCCGGCATCTGGTGGAGGATGATTTGTTGGCCCTGCTCGACAGCGGCCATTTGGCCGGTGCCACCTTGGATGTGTTTCGCACCGAGCCGCTGCCCGCTGGCCATGCGTTTTGGACGCACCCCAAAATCACCGTCACGCCGCACACCTCGGCGCGCACCTTGCGGGATGAGAGCGTGGCGCAAATTGCGAGCAAGATGCTGGCGCTCGAACAAGGGCAAACCATTTCTGGCGTGGTCGACCCGCGCACGGGCTATTGATTTTTAAAAACGATGACAACCATGAACTTGCCTTCTCGCGTCCAACTCATCGATGTCGGCCCCCGGGACGGCCTGCAAAACGAAAAGCAACCCGTGCCAGCCGCGGTCAAGATCGAGCTGGTGCATCGCTTGCAAGCGGCGGGGTTGTGCGAGATTGAAGTCACCAGTTTTGTGTCGCCCAAGTGGGTGCCGCAAATGGCAGATAACACCGAGGTGATGGCGGGCATCACGCGTTTGCCTAAGGTGCGCTACTCGGTGCTCACGCCCAATCTGCAAGGCTTTCAGGCGTCGGTGACATCTAAGCCCGACGAGATTGTGGTGTTCGGCGCGGCCAGCGAGGCCTTCAGCCAAAAGAACATCAATTGCTCGATCGCTGAGAGCATCGAACGTTTTGCGCCGGTCGTTGCAGCAGCCTTGGCGGCGGGCATCGCTGTGCGTGGTGCGATGAGTTGCACGGTGGGTTGTCCTTATGAAGGCGACATCGCGCCCGAGCGCGTGGCGTATCTGGCTGGCTTGATGAAAAGCATTGGTGTGCAACGGGTGGATGTGGCCGACACGATTGGCGTGGGCACACCGCTCAAGGTGCAAAAGGCCATCGAGGCCACGCTCCAGCACTTCGAGGTCGCCCATGTGTCGGGGCATTTCCATGACACGTATGGGCAGGCGCTGTCCAACACCTTGGCGGCCTTGCAGATGGGCGTGTGGAACTTTCAGTCGTCGGTGGCGGGCTTGGGCGGCTGCCCCTATGCCAAAGGCGCGACGGGCAACGTGGCCACCGAAGACGTGGTGTACATGTTGCACGGCATGGGCATTGAGACCGGCATAGACCTCGATGCGCTGATTGATGCGGGCGCCTTCATCAGCGACTTTTTGGGCCGACCATCGGGCTCTCGGGTGGCGCGCGCCGTGATTAGCAATCGTAACAATTCTTAACACTTTCAGTTTCAAATCTGGCGCTAGACTCGCTCCTTCGGACACTCAATCCTCAGGAGCTTTATGTCAATCTCACGCGTTCAACCCAATCGCCGCCAATTCAATCGCCACGTGAGCGCAGGCTTAGCCGCCTTGTTGACGTTGACTTACACCCAGGCGCATGCGCTGAGCTTGGCCGATTTGACTGACAAAGACGCGGGGCAGGGCCTCAAAGCCGCCTTGGAAAAAGGTGCCCAAGCGGCGGTGAGTTTGCTGGGACAAACCGATGGGTTCATGGGCAACGAGAAGGTGCGCATTGGCTTGCCCGGTTACCTGAATGACGCTTCTAAATTGCTCAAGCGCTTTGGCCTGGGGCAAAAGGTGGACGAACTGGTGTTGGCCATGAACCGCGCTGCTGAGTCGGCCATTCCCTTGTCCAAAGACTTGCTGGCGGGTGCGATTCAGTCGATGTCGGTCAGCGATGCCAAATCGATTTTGAGCGGGGGCGACACCTCGGTCACGGAGTTTTTCTCCACCAAAACGCGTGAGCCGATGGCGGTCAAGTTCTTGCCCGCCGTGACCCAAGCGACTGAAAAAGTGGGCGCAGCCACCCTCTACAACGAAGTGGCAGGCAAGGCCGCCAACTTTGGCGTGGTCAACAAAGACAACGCGAATGTGCAGCACTATGTGACCGGCAAATCTCTGGACGGTTTGTACGCAATGATTGGCGAAGAAGAGAAAAAGCTGCGTCAAAACCCAGCTGCGGCGGGCAGTGCGCTGCTGTCTAAAGTCTTTGGCGCAGTGCGCTAAAGCCAACTTAGCGATGAATAGCAAGTGAGACACAAGGGGCGTTGTCTTTGCTCGACAATGCTCCCATGTGTGGAAGCGAACTTACCCCCAAACCTCAAGGCCCTTCAGCCGTTGCGCTGAATTTGTTGGCGTATTCACAAACCGTGTTGCGCGATCCGGGGCCAGTGCCTTCGCCCTGCATTTCGGTTTGTCGCATGACCGATGACACCCAAGTCTGTGAAGGCTGCTGGCGCACTTTGGATGAAATCGGTCGCTGGGGGCAAGCGCCCGATGCTGGCAAGCGCTTGGTGTGGGCCCGCATTGCCGAACGCATTTCGGCGGCAGTCACGCAAAGTGCGGCATCCCCGAAAGCGACGCCATGAAAACCATCACCTGCTACCTTGATTTCATTTCGCCTTATGCCTATTTGGCGTTTGAGGCCTTGCCCAAAGCCTTGATCGGCGTGAGCCAACATGTGGTCTACAAGCCCGTGTTGTTTGCAGGCATGCTCAAGCACCACGGTCAATTGGGGCCCGCTGAAATTGCGGGCAAACGGGAGTGGACGTATCGCCAAGTGCTGTGGCAAGCCCGTCAATTGGGTGTGCGGTTGGACATGCCTGCCGCGCATCCGTTCAACCCCTTGGCGTTGTTGCGTTTGGCGGTGGCTTCATCGACCGATGGCCAGCCCAATCGTCATGTGTGCGAAAGCATTTTTCGCCATGTGTGGCAAGGCGGCGCTCCGGCTGATGACGCCGCACGATTGCAAGCGCTGGTGCAGCATCTCAAAACCGCGCGAGCCAGTGATGCGCCTGAAGTGAAAGCCCAGCTCAAAGCTAACACCGAAGAGGCCATTGCCCGTGGGGTGTTTGGTGTGCCCACGTTCTGCGTGGACGACAAGACGTTTTGGGGCTTGGACGCCTTGCCCATGATGCGCGCTTACCTTGACGGAGATCAATGGTTTGACAGCGCGTGGGACTCGGTTGCAAGCATTCAGCAAGGCGTGACGCGTTGAATGGAGGTCTTGCTTTGAGACCGACCGCATGCCTAACGCCTTCAATTTTTCTGCCTCTCCGTTTGACTGCTTAACGCCCGACGAACAGCGCTTGGTCCGCGACAGCGTGGATGTGGCGTATTACCCCGAGGGCGAGGTCATCCTCGATGTGGGAGCTGCGCCCACGCACTTGTTCGTCATCATCAAAGGCTATGTCACGCAGTTGGAGGGGGATGAAGTCATCACCACCTACGCACCCGACGACACCTTCGATGGCCGCGGCTTGGTGGCTGGAAAAACCAGCAGTCGTTTTGTCGCGCAAGAGGAGGTGGTGGCCTACCAGCTGGCGCGTCAAACCGTCACGGACTTGATTGCGAGTAACGCCACCTTTGGCGCCTTGTTGTTCTCGGACTTGAGCAACAAACTCACCGCTTTGTCGCAGCGGCAAAGCCAGCATGAGTTGCAGTCGCTGACCTTGTCCCGTGTGGATGAAGCCTTTGTGCGGCCTCCGCATTTCGTTGACAGCAGCACCGATGTGTTGTCGGTCGTCAAAGTGTTTCAGGCCCAACGCACGGCCAGTGTGTTGGTGCGCGACACCTCGACCTCGCCAGAGCGTTTAGGCATCTTCACGGCCAAGACCTTGCAGCGCGCCATCCTCACCGGCATCCCTCTGGATCAGCAGCCCGTCGGGCCCTTGTCGAACTTCGACCTCATCACCATTCAACCTTCCGATCAAGTGGGCGACGCTTTGGCGCTGCTGATGCGTCATCGCGTGCACCGATTGGTTGTGGCGGATGGCTTGCGCGTGGTGGGGGTGTTGGAAGCGCTCGATTTATTCAGTTTTTTGTCCAACCATTCGCACCTTATCACGGTGCAGGTCGAGGCGGCGACCGACATTGCAGGCTTAGCCCAAGCTGCCACGCAAATCACGCGCATGGTGACCACCTTGTACCGCAGCGGCACGCGGGTGAGGTTAATTGCGCGTTTGGTTCAAGATTTGAATGCGCGTTTGTTCGAGCGTGCGTGGCAACTCATCGCGCCTGCCGACTTGGTGGCCAACAGTTGCTTGTTTGTGATGGGCAGCGAAGGGCGGGGTGAGCAGTTGCTCAAGACTGACCAAGACAATGGTTTGATCTTGCGCGATGGCTACACGCCGCCTGAGAACTTGGATGCGATTTGCCTTCAGTTCTCTCACGCGTTGGCCGCCTTTGGCTACCCCGAATGCCCGGGGCACATCATGGTCAGCAATCCGATGTGGCGCAAATCAGCCTATGAGTTTGGGCAAATGGTGCAGCAATGGCTGCTCATGCCTGACGCTGACAGCTTGATGAACTTGGCGATCTTTTTGGATGCGCATCCGGTGTGTGGTGATGCGCATTTGCTGGCGCATGCCCAGCATGCCTTGATGCGTTTGGCCACCGACAGCGATGCGATGTTGGCGCGTTTCGCGGCCTCTATCGATGCGTTCGGTCAGTCTCAAGGCTGGTGGAACCGCTTGCTGGGTCTGGACGACCAAAAGGGGCTGCACCTGAAAAAAGAAGGCATCTTCCCGCTGGTGCATGGCGTGCGCAGTTTGGCGTTGGCCGAGCATTTGCAAGAAACCAGCACCATCGCACGCATTGAGGCCTTGGTGGCGAAGTCGGTCATCACACCCGCGTTGGCGGCAGACCTCACGCAGACCTTGCACTTTTTGATGGGTTTGAAGCTCAAGGCTGGATTGACCGAGATGGATACGCAACAGGCCGTCAGTGGGTTGGTGGATGTCGCCAAACTCTCGACCTTAGACCGCGACTTGCTCAAAGACGCCTTGGGTGTGGTCAAACATTTCAAAGGCTTGTTGCGCAGCCGCTTCAAGTTGGATGCGCTGTGATGATGTCATTCTTGTCGCCGCAACGTTGGTGGGGGGCGCTCAAACGTGAGTGGTTGATCTACCACCTAGGGTTGCCCGAATTTCGTTTCATGTTCGACGCACCACCGCCCAACGAATGGGTGTCTTTGGATTGCGAAACCACGGGCTTGAATGTGGGCACGGACGAGATCATTTCAATTGGCGCAGTGCGCATCGTGGGCAACCGCATCATGACCAGCGAGTGTTTGGAGTTGTTGGTGCGACCCGAGCGCGGCGTGTCGGCGGACAGTGTGCGCATTCATCGTTTGCGTGAGCAAGATGTGGCGCAAGGTTTGCCTTTGGATGAAGCGATGAAGCAACTCATGCGCTTCATCGGCAGCCGTCCTTTGGTGGGTTACTTTTTAGAGTTCGATGTGGCCATGCTCAATCGCGCCATTTGGCCTTTGCTGGGGCAGGGCTTGCCGCAGTCAAAGATCGAAGTGTCCGGCTTGTATTACGAACACAAGTTTCGCCAAATGCTGCCTTATGAGCAGCAAACCAACCCGCACATCGATTTGCGTTTTGCCACGCTGATGTCCGATTTGAAATTGCCGGTGCGTGATGCCCATGACGCGTTGAACGATGCGGTGATGGCCGCGATGGCCTTCATCAAGCTCAGGCAGTTGCGCGGCGATTGAGATCGGTGAAGACGAAAAAAAACCGGGCATGAAGCCCGGTTTTTTGTGTGCCCCCTCGCGCCGTCAAGCGCGTAGGGGTGAGCACCGTGTGGATCAGTGACCCGAAGCGCCTGAGGCACCAAAGCCGGTTTCCGAGCGCACTTGCTGAGCAGCAAATGCGGCACGTTCGTTTTTGGCGTCGTCGCTGCGATCAAGGATCGAGAACAACCAAATGCCCACGAAACCAATGGTCATCGAGAACAACGCAGGCGATGCGTAAGGGAACAAGGCCGAACCTTTGGGGTTACCCAATGTGGCTTCCCACACCGAAGGCGACACCACGGTCAAGGCGACCGAAGAGATCAGGCCCAAGAAGCCACCAATCACCGCGCCGCGTGTCGTGCAGTCTTTCCACAGCACAGACATGAACAGCACAGGGAAGTTGGCAGACGCCGCAATCGCGAAGGCCAAGGCCACCATGAAGGCGATGTTTTGCTTCTCAAACGCAATGCCCAAGGCCACAGCGATGACGCCCAAGGCCAAGGTGGTCATGCGTGACACGCGCAATTCAGCGGCGCTGTCAGCGTTGCCCTTCTTGAACACCGTGGCGTACAAGTCGTGTGACACAGCAGAGGCGCCAGACAAGGTCAAGCCAGCCACCACAGCCAAGATGGTTGCGAAAGCCACTGCCGAGATGAAGCCGTAGAACACGTCGCCACCGACCGACTTGGCCACCAACACAGCCGCCATGTTGGCCGTGCCTGCACCGCCTTTGATGACGCCTTTGGCGACGTCAGCCATTTCGGGGTTGGTCAAGACCAAGGTGATCGCGCCAAAACCGATGATGAAAATCAGCACGTAGAAGTAGCCAATCCATGTGGTCGCCCAGAACACCGATTTGCGGGCTTCTTTGGCGTCAGGCACCGTGAAGAAGCGCATCAAGATGTGAGGCAAACCAGCGGTACCGAACATCAAAGCCATACCGAAAGAGATGGCCGAGATGGGGTCTTTGATGAAGCCGCCAGGTCCCATCAAAGCCAATCCAACGGCTTGTGCTTCTTCGGGTGTCTTGCCGCCTGCTTCAGCGATGGCTGCTTTCACGGCCACGCCCTGTGCAAACAGCGCTTCAGGGCTGAAGTGGAATTGAGCCAAGACCATGAAGGCCATGAACGTCACACCAGCGAGCAACAAGCACGCCTTGATGATCTGCACCCAAGTGGTGGCTGTCATGCCGCCAAACAACACGTAAACCATCATCAGCGCGCCGACGATGACCACGGCCATCCAGTAGTCCAAACCGAACAACAACTTGATGAGTTGACCGGCGCCGACCATCTGTGCAATCAGATAGAACGCAACCACGACCAAGGTGCCAGAGGCAGCGAAGGCGCGAATCGGTGTTTGCTTGAAGCGGTAACCTGCCACGTCGGCGAAGGTGAACTTGCCCAAGTTGCGCAGACGCTCAGCCATCAAGAAGGTGATGACGGGCCAGCCCACCAAGAAGCCGATCGAGTAGATCAGACCGTCGTAGCCCGACGCCATCACGGCAGCGGAAATACCGAGGAACGAAGCGGCAGACATGTAGTCGCCCGCAATCGCCAAGCCGTTTTGGAAGCCCGTGATGCCGCCACCGCCGGTGTAGAAGTCTGCGGCAGATTTGGTTTTAGCGGCGGCCCATTTGGTGATCCACAAGGTGCCCGCCACAAAGGTCGCAAACATGCCAATGGCAGTCCAGTTGGTGGCTTGCTTGGCGGTGTCGCCCACATCGCCACCCGCTGCCATGACAGCGCTGCTGGCAACGAGTGCCAACAGGGTTGTTAAAAGTGTTGAAAGTTTGATCATTTGGTCGCGTCCTTCAAAATTTCTTTGGTCAATGCGTCGTACTCGCCGTTGGCGCGACGCACGTACAGGCCGGTGATCACGATGGTGAAAATGATCACGCCCAGACCGATGGGAATACCCAACGAGGTCACGCCTGCACCAATCGGTTGCGCGAGGAAGGGTTTGTTAAATGCAATCAAAGCGATGTAGCCGTAATAAACGACCAACATCAAAATGGTGAGCAGCACGCCGAAGCTGTTGCGCTTGCTGCGCAACTCAAGGTACTTCGGGTGATTTTGGATCTTGTCGACCACTGGATCACTCATGGTTTATCTCCCTAAGGGTTGTAAAAAGAACAAGAAGGGCAAGCCTTCATGGGCTGCGGGATTCTGCGTAGAGGGACTGACCAAGCCCTTACGTAACGGGGGTGGGTAAACCCTTGTTTGAACACTTAATTCCTAGAGGGTTTTAAAAAATGGCTCAGTGAATACCCGAACGTTTCAGTCGGTGTTTTGCACCGATATGGAGCCTTTATAGGCCGCCATCTCATATTGAGAAAAAAAGATAAAGGGTTAGCGCTAGTTTTGGCGGTAAGTGTCGATTTTTAGCGGGAATTTGGCCAATCCACTTGTCAGAATCCGGTCAGCTAGTCCACAGATAGTCGCTCCGCACAGTGCCCGTATCCGGGCGCTCAATTCAAAGCTAAGGAGACAACTTACATGGCAACACTAGACGTAGGCCGCCCGATGTCGGCCGAAGAGAAGAAGGTGATCTTCGCCTCTTCATTGGGTACCGTTTTCGAGTGGTACGACTTTTACCTTTACGGTTCACTCGCTGCAATTATTGCGAAGCAGTTTTTCAGCGGCTTGGATGAGGGCTCTGCGTTCATCTTCGCGCTGTTGGCGTTTGCCGCTGGCTTTATCGTGCGTCCTTTTGGCGCGATCTTCTTTGGCCGTTTGGGTGACATGATCGGCCGCAAGTACACCTTCTTGGTGACCATCCTGATCATGGGCTTGTCCACGTTCATCGTGGGTATCTTGCCTAACTACGCCAGCATTGGTGTTGCGGCTCCCGTGATCCTGATCTGCTTGCGTTTGCTGCAAGGTCTGGCATTGGGCGGTGAGTACGGCGGCGCTGCTACGTATGTGGCTGAGCACGCACCTCACGACAAGCGCGGTGCTTACACCTCTTGGATCCAAACCACTGCAACTTTGGGCTTGTTCCTGTCGTTGATGGTGATTTTGGGTACACGTACCACCATCGGCGAAGCTGCTTTCGCTGATTGGGGCTGGCGCGTGCCGTTCATTGTGTCGATCGCTCTGTTGGCCGTGTCGGTCTTCATCCGTTTGTCAATGAACGAGTCACCTGCTTTCGTGAAGATGAAAGCGGAAGGCAAAACATCGAAGGCCCCTCTGACCGAAGCTTTCGGCCAATGGAAAAACCTGAAGATCGTGATCTTGGCTCTCATCGGTTTGACCGCTGGTCAAGCTGTTGTGTGGTACTCGGGTCAGTTCTACGCCCTGTTCTTCATGACACAAGCCTTGAAGGTGGATGGCGCAACCGCCAACATCTTGGTGGCTATTTCGTTGCTCATCGGCACCCCATTCTTCGTGGTGTTCGGTTCGCTGTCTGACAAGATTGGCCGTAAGCCCATCATCATGTTGGGCTGCTTGTTGGCTGTGCTGACTTACTTCCCCGTGTTCGAAGCGTTGACCAAGGCGGCTAACCCTGACTTGCACGCTGCACAACAAAAGAACAAAGTGGTCGTGACTGCTGACGCCGCTGAGTGCTCGTTCCAGTTCAACCCCACCGGTACGGTGAAGTTCACCAGCTCTTGCGACATCGCCAAACAAGTGTTGGCTGGCGCTTCGGTGAGCTATGAAAACGCCGCAGGCGCAGCGGGTGCCCCTGCCACCATCAAAATTGGTGAAACAGAGATTGCCAGCTACAACGCCAAAGGCCTGTCTGCTGACGATGCCAAAGCGAAATCTGCAGAGTTCAAAAAGGCTGTGGCCGATGCTTTGAAAGAAGCCGGCTATCCCTCTAAGGCTGATCCAGCCAAAGTTGACAGCGTCAAAGTGACCTTGATCCTGACTTACTTGGTGATCTTGGTGACCATGGTTTACGGCCCTATCGCCGCGATGTTGGTCGAAATGTTCCCCACCCGCATCCGTTACACCTCGATGTCTTTGCCTTATCACATCGGTAACGGCTGGTTCGGCGGCTTGCTGCCCACCACTGCCTTCGCCATCGTGGCGCAGACTGGCAATATGTACAACGGCTTGTGGTACCCCATCATCATCGCTGGCATGACCTTTGTCATCGGCATGATGTTTGTGAAAGAAACCAAAGACGTCGACATTTACGCTGACGACTGAGCATGTCAGCCACCTAGGGGTACCTAGGTGCTACATTGCAGCCCTCCCTCGTGGAGGGCTTTTTTACTGATTTCGGAGATTTGACATGTTGAAAATTTTCTTGGGTTTTGTGATCTTTGCCGCCTTGGCCATCTTTGTGATCATGAAGGGCGGTAGCAGTTTGGACATGGGTGGCGAGAAGCATGGCGATGACGCGATTCACGCGCCCGCTGAAGCTGCCTCGGTCCCAGCCTCCGCGCCTGCCGCAGAGGCATCTGCCGCTAAATAAGCGCGGCATTTCAATGCCCCACTTTGGGGCTTGATTCACGCCACGGTTTTCCGTGGCGTTTTTGTTTGTGGGGCGCGTTCAAACGCGACGCTCCCAATGCCCTGAGTCATCGCTGGGCTGCTGGTAGGTCCCTAGAATGTTGGGCTTACTTCAAAAGGCCCGCCATGTCAGGCACTATCCGCATCCGTGGCGCACGCCAGCACAACCTTAAGAACTTAGACCTCGACATTCGCACCGGCGAATTGACGGTGGTGACGGGGCCCAGTGGCTCCGGCAAATCCAGCCTGGTGTTCGACACCCTGTACGCCGAAGGTCAGCGCCGCTATGTCGAAACCTTCAGCGCCTACGCCCGTCAGTTCTTAGATCGCATGGACCGTCCGGCCGTCGACAAAGTTGAGGGCGTGCCCCCCGCGATTGCGATTGACCAAACCAACCCCGTGCGCAGCTCGCGCTCCACCGTAGGCACGATGACCGAGCTGAACGATCACTTGAAGTTGATGATCGCTCGTGCGGGCCAGTTGTTCGACCGTCAAACTGCGCAAGCCGTGCAGCACGACACGCCGCAAACCATTTACGCCGAGCTGCAACGACGCTGTGCGGCCCAAGCGCAAGACCCGCGCTTGATCATGACTTTCCCCGTGGAGTTGCCAGCCAACACGACCGCTGCAGAGGTCGAACAGTGGCTGAGCGCCAGTGGTTTCACCCGAGTGCATGCTGAGCGCGAAGTGGCCACACCCACAGGGCCGCGCAAGCTGCTGGATGTGGTGGCGGACCGGTTTAAGTTGGGTAACACCGAACAGGCGCGCGTGTTGGAGGCGATTGAGCTCGCCATCAAACGCGGCGGCGGTCGCTTGAATGTGTATTGGTCTTTGGACGCTGAGTCCACGCCCGAACTGTGGCGCTTCTCCACCGGCCTCCATTGCCCCGACAGCGACTTGCGTTACAGCGACCCCATCCCGTCGATGTTCTCGTTTAACTCGGCGGTGGGCGCATGCGAAACCTGCCGCGGCTTTGGACGCGTGATTGGGGTGGACTACGGCTTGGTCATCCCCAACGAGAAACTCACCTTGCGTGCGGGCGCCATCAAAACGATTCAAACGCCCGCTTGGGCCGAAACCCAAGACGACTTGATGCGCCACGCCGAAGCCGAAGGCATTCCGCGCGACACGCCTTGGACCAAGCTGACCCAAGAACAAAAAGATTGGGTCATTCATGGCTCACCGCTGTGGAAGGGCAAATGGAACCACCAGTGGTACGGCGTGAAACGGTTCTTCGAATACTTGGAGAGCAAGTCGTACAAGATGCACATCCGTGTGCTGCTCTCAAAGTACCGCAGCTACACCCCATGCGGCGTGTGCGCGGGCGCGCGACTCAAAACCGACAGCTTGCTGTGGCGCATCGGCAGCAAAGAAAATGCCGACGCCGTGTTGCCGCCCGCCAAGCGTTTCATGCCCCAAGGCGTGCAATGGACCCGCGCGCAACTCGAAGCCATGCCCGGCTTGTGCCTGCACGACTTGATGCTGTTACCCATCGACAAACTGCACCACTTTTTCAACGCCACCGAAGTCGACGTGGCGGGGGCCGATGCCCAAGCACTGCACTTGCTGATGGATGAAATTCGCACGCGCATGAAGTACCTCAGCGACGTGGGCATTGGCTACCTCACACTTGACCGCCAAAGCCGCACCTTGAGTGGCGGCGAGGTGCAGCGCATCAACCTCACCACGGCCTTGGGCACTTCGTTGGTGAACACTTTGTTTGTGTTGGACGAGCCCAGCATTGGCTTGCATCCGCGTGACATGAACCGCATCAACCAAGCCATGCTGCGTCTGCGCGATGCGGGCAACACCTTGGTGGTGGTGGAGCATGACCCGGCCGTCATGCTGTGCGCCGACCGCATCATCGACATGGGGCCCGGCCCCGGTGTGAAGGGCGGGCAGATTGTGTTTGACGGCACCACCGAAGATTTGAAATCGGCCGACACCTTGACCGGCGCTTATTTGGGCGCGCGCAAAAGCATTGGCTTAGGCCTGAAACGCTTGGTCACCGACAGCACACCGCGGTTGATTTTGGAAGGCGCGCGCGAGCACAACCTGCAAAACCTCAGCATCGAATTTCCCTTGCAGCGCTTGGTCTGCATCACCGGCGTGAGTGGCTCGGGCAAATCCACGCTCATCCAAGACGTGTTGACCCCAGCCCTGATGCGCCACTTCGGGCGCGCCACCGAAACCCCGGGCGCACACGACCGTTTGCTCGGCGCGGATCATTTGAGCGACGTGGTGTTTGTGGACCAATCGCCCATCGGAAAAACCGCCCGCTCCAATCCCGCCAGCTACGTGGGCGCGTGGGATGCAGTGCGTGAAATTTTTGCCGTCGCCCCCATGTCGAAACAGCGCGGCTACACCGCCTCGAAGTTCAGCTTCAACAGCGGCGATGGCCGTTGCGCCACCTGCGGCGGCTCAGGCTTTGAGCATGTGGAAATGCAGTTTTTGAGCGACGTGTATTTGCGCTGCCAAGATTGCAACGGCAAACGTTACCGACCAGAAATTCTTGAAATCACCATCGAGCGCGAACTTCGCGGCGCGGCTGCGGGGGCTGCGGCGCAGCAACATTCTGAGCGAAGCGAAGACGAGCCAGTCGCGGCACCCGCAGTCGCGACGCGAAGAGTCTTGAACGTAGCCGATGTGTTGGATCTCACCGTGGGCGAAGCGCTAGAACTTTTCGCCAACGACCGCGAAGTGGTCCGCACCCTGCAACCCATCGTCGATGTGGGCCTCGATTACGTGAAACTGGGCCAACCTGTTCCCACTTTGAGTGGCGGCGAAGCGCAGCGTTTAAAGCTGGCAGGCTTCTTGGCCGAAGCGGCCAAAGCCAAAACATCCAGCCGCCAAGCCTTGGCCAAAAAGGGTGTGCTGTTCATGTTCGACGAGCCCACCACGGGCCTGCATTTTGACGACATCGCCAAGCTCATGCGCGCCATGCGTCGTTTGCTCGAAGACGGCAACTCGCTCATCGTGATTGAACACAACCTGGATGTGATTCGTGCGAGCGATTGGTTGATCGACCTTGGGCCTGAAGGCGGTGAGGCGGGTGGTTTGCTGGTGGCCGAAGGTCCGCCTGAGGTGGTGCGTTTACATCCCACCTCGCATACGGGGCTGGCGCTGCGTGAGTATGCGGAGTCTATGGGGGCGATTTATGCGGTGGCTAAGGCTTCTGTGGGGCTTCTTGCTGCGGAAGGCTCGCTTCGTTTCTCTAGCGCTGCTGCTGGAACAGCCGGTGTGCCGGGCGCCTCAGACGCAGGCTCAACATCGTTGCCCGGCACACCGACTGCTCCGACAGCGGGTGTGGGGGCGCGTGGTGCCTCCGTGGGTGAGGGGGCGATTCAAATCATCAACGCGAAAGAGCACAACCTCAAGAGCTTGAGTGTGAACATTCCTCGCGGCAAGTTCAACGTCATCACGGGGGTTTCGGGGTCGGGTAAGTCGACGTTGGCGTTTGATATTTTGTTCAACGAAGGGCAGCGTCGTTACTTGGAAAGTTTGAACGCGTATGCGCGCAGCATCGTGCAGCCTGCAGGTCGGCCGGAGGTGGATGCGGTGTATGGCATTCCGCCGACGGTGGCGATTGAGCAGCGCTTGAGTCGCGGTGGCCGCAAGTCCACGGTGGGCACGACAACGGAGGTGTGGCATTTCTTGCGTTTGTTGTACGTCAAGTTGGGCACGCAGCATTGCATCCACGACGGCGCTGCCGTGCAGCCGCAAACGCCAGACCGCATCGCGGCACAGTTGATGCGCGAGTTCAAGGGGCAGCACATCGGTGTGCTGAGCCCGTTGGTGATGAACCGCAAAGGTGTCTACACCGAGTTGGCCGATTGGGCGCGTCCGCGTGGCTACACCCACTTGCGCGTGGATGGGCACTTCTTGCCAACCACAGGTTTTCCGCGTTTGGACCGGTTCAAAGAGCACACCATTGAATTGCCCGTGGCCAGTCTGGAGGTTTCGGCGCAAAACGAAACCGCCTTACGCGCTGCTTTGGCCACGGCGCTGGAACATGGCAAAGGCGTGGTGCATGTGTTGAGTCAGCTGGATGGATTGCGCGAGGCCATGGAGGTCGGCGCTGAGACCAACAGCATTGGCCGCTTGGATGTGTATTCGACCAAACGCGCTTGCCCCGTGTGCGACACCTCGTACACCGAGCTAGACCCGCGCTTGTTCTCGTACAACAGCAAACATGGTTGGTGTCCTGACTGTGTGGGCACGGGCGTCAAGCTCAACAAAGACCAACGCAAAGTGCTGGACGATTCGGTGCGCGATGACAAAGACAAAGGTCGCGAACAAACCTTCGCTGAGCCTGATGTGGATGACTTGGCCGACACTGCCTGCCCCAGCTGCGAAGGCACCCGTTTGAACGCAACCGCGCGCGCCGTGAAGTTTGCGGGCGTGGGCATCACCGACATTGCGCGCTTGAGCGTGACCGACATTCGTAAGTGGGCCGAGAAGCTGGCGATGACGGGGCGCGATGCCGACATTGCCCGCGACCTGCTGCCAGAAATCAAGAGCCGTTTGGCGTTCTTGGAGCAAGTGGGTTTGAACTACCTCACCCTCGACCGTGGCGCGCCCACGCTCAGCGGTGGCGAGGCGCAACGCATTCGCTTGGCCGCGCAATTGGGCAGCAACTTGCAAGGCGTGTGCTACGTGTTGGACGAGCCCACGATTGGATTGCATGCGCGTGACAACCAAATCTTGTTGAACGCGCTGCATTTGCTAAGCGACAAAGGCAACACCCTCGTGGTGGTGGAGCACGACGAAGACACCATTCGTCGCGCTGACCACATCATCGACATCGGCCCGAGCGCGGGCAAGCGCGGTGGCCGTTTGATGGGAGAGGGCTCGGTGAAAGACATCACCGACCAAGCGGATTCGCAAACGGGGCGCTACTTGTTGCACGCGATGCGACATCCGTTGCAGGCGCGACGCCTTGTCTCTACAGGCATTGCGGAGGATGGCGCATTGCCGGTGTCCTCCGCTAACGATGTTGCCCTCAACTGGCTGTCGCTCGAAGGTGCCTCGCTGCATAACCTGAATGACGTGAGCGTGGACGTTCCCCTCAAGCGTTTGGTGGCGGTGACGGGCGTGTCGGGCTCGGGCAAATCCACGCTCGCGCGCGATGTGCTGCTGCATAACGTGGCCGCAGCGGTGGCGCAGCGCGCCACACAAGCGGGCCGCAAACTCGATGAGGAAGGCAAGCATCCTGCCTGGGTGGGCTGCACAGGCTTGGATGGCTACCAAACCATCGACCGCGTGTTGGAAGTGGACCAAACGCCGATTGGCAAAACTCCGCGCAGCTGCCCCGCAACCTACATTGGTTTTTGGGACACGATTCGCAAACTGTTTGCCGAAACACTCGAAGCCAAAGCCCGTGGCTACGGCGCAGGGCGTTTCAGCTTCAACACCGGTGAAGGCCGTTGCCACACCTGCGAAGGCCAAGGCTTGCGCACGATTGAGATGAGCTTTTTGCCGGATGTGAAAGTGCCGTGCGAAACCTGTCACGGCGCACGCTTCAACCCCGAGACTTTGGCGGTCAGCTGGCGCGGCAAAAGCATTGGCGATGTGTTGCAAATGGAAGTCGACGAGGCGGTGGACTTTTTCGCCACCATGCCCAACATCGCACACCCGTTGCAACTGCTCAAAGACGTGGGCTTGGGCTACCTCACCTTGGGCCAACCTTCACCCACGCTCAGCGGCGGCGAAGCGCAGCGCATCAAGCTGGTGACCGAGCTGAGCAAAGTGCGTGACGACGTGACGCGCCGTGGCAACAAAGCCCCGCACACGCTCTATGTGTTGGACGAGCCCACCGTGGGCCTGCACATGGCCGACGTGGATAAGCTCATTCGCGTGTTGCACCGTTTGGTGGATGGCGGCCACAGCGTTGTGGTGATTGAGCACGACCTTGACGTGATTGCCGAAGCCGACTGGATCATCGACCTCGGCCCCGAAGGCGGCAACGGCGGCGGCTTGATCGTCGCGGCCGACACGCCCGAAGCGGTGGTCGCGCAGGGCACCCACACGGGTGTCGCGTTGAAGCCCGTGTTGGCGCGGGTGTGACCATGCCCACGCTAAAAAACTTGCTCACGCATCGCAGCTTTGTGCGTTTCATGGGCGCACGCTTTTTGGTGATCACTGCCAACCAAATGTTGATGGTGGCTGTGGCGTGGCACATGTACGACCTCACAGGCAGTGCGTGGGATTTGGGGCTAGTGGGCTTGTTTCAGTTTGTGCCCGCTTTGGTGTTGACCTTGCCTGCAGGGCATGTCGCCGACCGCGTGCACCGGGGCCGTTTGTTTGCGGCGTGTGTGGCCATTCAAGCTTCGGTGTCGGCTGTGTTGGTGTGGGCCACGCTGGGTGAGTTTGTCAGCCGTGATTTGATCTTGGCTTTGTCGGTGGTGTTGGGTAGCACGCGGGCCTTTCAAATGCCTGCGCAACAAGCACTCACCCCCACCTTGTTGCCCACCCACTTGCTGCAACGTGGCGTGGCCTTGAGTTCCAGCACCTTACAGGCCGGCATCATCGGCGGGCCTGCGCTTGGTGGTGTGTTGTACGCACACGGCGCGTTGACGGTGTATGTCGCCTGCGTGGCCATGATGCTGCTGTCGAGCGCGCTCACCTTGACCGTGCGCTACGTGCACCACGCCACGCAAGAGGCCGTGTCTTGGACCTCGGCCATGGCCGGCGTGACCTTTGTGTGGCGCAACAAAATTTTGTTAGGCGCCACGTCGCTAGATTTGTTCGCCGTCTTGCTGGGCGGTGCCACGGCTTTGTTGCCCATCTACGCGCGAGATATCTTGCACACCGGCCCCGAAGGCTTGGGCTTGCTGCGTGCTGCCCCTGCGGCTGGCGCGTTGCTGATGTCGTTTGCCATGCTGCGTTGGCCGCTGCGCCGCCATGTGGGCTACAGCTTGTTAGGTTCTGTGGCCGTTTTTGGTGTGGCGACGGTGGTGTTTGGCTTGTCGGATCACTTTGGCCTGTCCTTGCTCGCTTTGGCGGTGACCGGCGCGGCAGACAACATCAGCGTCGTGACGCGCTTGACCTTGATGCAGCTTCAAACGCCCGATGAAATTCGCGGACGCGTGGCGGCGGTTAATTCGATTTTCATCGGCGCATCGAATCAACTCGGTGAGTTTGAGTCCGGCGCAGTGGCCGCGCTTTGGGGGCCTGTTGTGTCAGTGGTCAGCGGCGGCGTGGGCACGGTGCTGGTTGCGGCTTCATGGATAAAACTGTTCCCAACCTTGGCGCGCAGAGACCGCATGCAATAGCGGTAGGCCCAATGCTTGGGTCGTTAGCGCCCACATGATCGCTTCAAGCTAGGGTATGCACTAGGGCGTTTCTCAAGATTTCTACGCCAACTTATGACTCTTATGAGTGACAATTTAGTTAATTATTAACACCATAGATCTCATTTGAATCGGCCATCTCCGAAAAGTGAGCTCTGAGGGAATGTCACTCTGAGGTGCCCATGCATTTAGAACGGTTGCTTGCGCGTGTTGGCTTGTTGTGTGTTGCCTTGCTGTGTAGCCCGGTGATTTGGGCGCAGCAAGGGGCGCAAAAAAGCCACATACAGCTGGAAGAAGAGCGCACACAGCGCTGTCCCGAGGGGCAATACGGCGGCCCGCACGAGGGGGCCAGATCGTTTTACCAAGACCCCTACATCTGGTTTGTCAGCCGTGAATTCGCCCAGCGTTTTTGCATGCCTAACAGCTATATCGACGACAACCTGAAAGGCGCATTGGCACTGGCAGTGCGGCTCAAGAACGAAGAGTTCACGTTGTGCGGGTTTGTGGGCGGGCCGGGGAGTTGTCCACCCAAACAAAAGCTGCTGATCGATGTGTACATCGATAACCGCAAGATCGTGCTACCAAAAGCTGATCCGAGTGTGCACTACTACTCCGGTGTGGTTCAGAACAGTGGGTGGTTGGCCGCGAACGTTTATGACAGAAAGAAACACGGTGGATTCAACGAGGTCGAAGGCGAGCGCAGGGCGTTTCATCCCATATTGGGCAGCATGGCCGATGCTCAACGCATAAAAACCTATTTCGTTTTTATGGGCGCACGCAAAGAATGGGCGACAGGATCAGGGGATTTTCTTGAAATTTTTTATAGAAAAAATTGGGTCACTGGCATTGATCTTCTGACCTTGGATGGCTATTTATTTGGGTATCAGGAAACGCGAAACCCTGATCAGCAGCTTCAGACAGAGCGGCGTGGTGGGCGTGGCTACGCCCATGAGGAATTTGATAAGTCAGACCCTATCAAGCATTGGGCGATCGGGGTTATCAATGGTCCTACATATTTTCAGAAATATGAAATGGATACAAAAAAAGTCCCCTATCCATCGGGTTTTGACCATGTGATCGTGTTGCCCCAAAAAGTAGCGCAAATGATTTACCAGTTCGACTGGAAGCAAGGGGATGCATTTTTTAGCAGCGTGAAAAACGCTATTCAGCCAAGCACTGTTTCCACCAAATGAGTTTTGATCTTCAGGGAGAACCGTCATGAGCAATTTCAATCTTGTAACCGATGCCCAATGGTTGCCATTTAAGGCGTAAAAAAAGTAAACAGTGATGTCTGAAAACAAAAACCGATCATATTTGAAATGGGGCCTGGGGGGCGTACTTGGCTTGTTGCTGGTCGGAGGTAGGTCACCTGAACGAGACGTCGATGACATTTGAATAACCGCCCGATAGCTCAGTTTCTAAAAGGTAAGCGCCGAAGCAATTAGCGCGATCAACTGGCCTGTCAGTCGTGCGGCTCGGGTGTCGTGTCAAAGTTCATCAGCTGCGAGGGGGAAATCGACAGCGTATGTGCAAGCTTGCAAATATTGACCAAGGCAATATTGCGTATGCCGCGCTCAACACCACTCAGATAACTGCGAGCCAAGCCGCTTTCTTGGGCCAACGATTCTTGTGACCACCCTAGCGACCGCCTGACGGTCGCTAAGTTTTTGCCGAAGCGCTTGCGTGGTTCGTAATCGAGGGGCTGCACTTAGATGACGTGGTGTTTCGTTGTGATCGGCGCGTGCAGACGTGTGAGTGCCTAAAAGATACTTAACCCGCCGTAGACAAAGCCAAACCTGCATGCTCCCGCAGCGGATGGAAATGAATCTTCGGAAAACGTTCCTGCGCCAACCGCACGTCATAAGGCGACGTGCACAAATACGCCAAAGTGTTCGCCGCATCCAACGCCATGCGCTGTGGATACGCGTAGTTGAACTCACGCAGCTCCGCAGGCGTGTCAGCCGTGATCCAACGCGCGCCGGTGTACTGGCAGCTCTCTAGCTTCACATCGCAGTCGTATTCAGCCTTCAAGCGGTGTTGCACCACTTCAAACTGCAGCTGGCCCACAGCGCCCAACAGCATCGCGCCACCGGCTTCGGGCTTGAACACCTGAATCGCGCCTTCTTCACCCAGCTGGTCCAAGCCCTGTTGCAGCTGTTTGGTGCGTAATGGGTTTTTCAAAATCACGGTCATGAACAACTCAGGTGCGAAGAACGGCAAGCCGGTGAATTGCAAGGCGGGCCCGTCGGTGATGGTGTCGCCCAGCTGCACGCCGCCGTGGGTGGTGAAGCCGATGATGTCGCCTGCATACGCTTCTTCCACCGCTTCGCGGCGTTGCGACATGAAGGTCACCACGCTGGTGGGGCGCAGCTCTTTGGCGGTGCGTTGCACCTTGAGCTTCATGCCGGGCGTGAACTTGCCTGAGGCCACGCGCACAAAGGCGATGCGGTCGCGGTGGTTGGCGTCCATGTTGGCTTGCACCTTGAACACCACGCCCGCAAAACCTTCATCTTCGGGCTGAATGATTTTTTCTTCCGCTTGCTTGTTCACCACCAAGTGGCTCAAGCGAGGGCGGGGCGAGGGCGCGAGGTCGACCAAGGCGTCAAGCACTTCCATCACACCAAAGTTGTTCACGCCAGAGCCAAAGAACACGGGGGTTTGCTTGCCTGCCAAGAAGGCTTCTTTGTCGAATTGGGGCGATGCGCCGGTGGCCAGTTCCATGCTTTCCATGGCGGAGGCCCATTCCAAACCAAAGCGTTCAGCCAGTTGGGCTTGGTCGCTCAGTGGGTGAGTTTCAAAGTCTTGCGGCAGGCGCTCAGAGCCTGAGTCAAACACGGTCATGGCTTGCGTGCGCAAGTTGATGATGCCGCCGAACAACTTGCCTTGGCCCACGGGCCAAGTCATGGGCACGCAAGGCATGCCGAGTTCGCGCTCCACTTCGTCGAGGATGTCGAGCGGGTCGCGCACTTCGCGGTCCATCTTGTTGACGAAAGTGATGATGGGCGTGTCGCGCTGACGGCACACCTCAATCAAGCGGCGGGTTTGGGCTTCCACACCGTTGGCGGCGTCAATCACCATCAGGGCCGAGTCCACGGCCGTTAGCACGCGGTAGGTGTCTTCCGAGAAGTCTTTGTGGCCAGGGGTGTCGAGCAGGTTGATGACGTGGTCGCGGTACAGCATTTGCATGACCGACGAGGCCACCGAGATGCCGCGCTGCTTTTCAATCTCCATCCAGTCCGAGGTGGCGTGGCGGCTGGCTTTGCGGCCTTTGACGGCGCCCGCGATTTGAATCGCACCCGAGAACAGCAGCAGCTTTTCGGTCAGCGTGGTTTTACCCGCATCGGGGTGAGAAATGATGGCAAAGGTGCGGCGACGGCGCACTTCGTTCAGAAAGGAGCTCATGGGGCGGTGCGTGTAAGCACGTCATGTCAAAGGGCAGAATCATAGCGCTCGGGGCTGTGCGCTTTGAGGCTGTGCGTGGGTCAGAATGGCTTGCACCAAGATGTCGCGGTCAAATGGCTTGGGCAAAACTTCGCGAAAACCGAGGGCCAGACATTCTTTGACCGCATCTTCTGCCACGTTGGCGGTCAGGGCGATGACTGGCACATCGCGGTAAGGATGGTCCGTATCGTCGCGGATGCGGCGAACCACCTCGGTGCCTGAGATGTCCGGCATGATCAAGTCCATCAACACGAGGTCGTAGCGGTGTTCGCGCATTTTGGTCAAGGCATCGTTGCCGTTGATGGCGTGATCAATCAAGGCATTGGGCAGGCCGCGCTTGATGCTGGCCGTGGCCACTAATCGGTTGGTGACGTGGTCGTCGACCACCAAAATGTCAAGCTCAATCGGGTTGGCGCTGCTGGGGTCAATGGGGCGACGTGCCATGGGGGGCTCGGCCACGTCGATGGGCAGTTTGACGGTGAAAGCGCTGCCCATGCCGACGGTGCTTTCAACGCTGATGCTGCCTTTGTGGCTCTGCACCAAGCTGCGCGTGATGGCCAAGCCCAAACCGTTGCCATGTAAGGCGTTGCCAGCCTTCAAGTCGTTGTCGCTGATTTTTAGCTGCACAAAGGGTTTGAAAATGTTTTCGAGGGCCGACGCCGGCATGCCTGTTCCCGTGTCTTCGACGCGCAGGGTCAGGTTGCCGTGTTTGGGGCTGTCAGGCGAAGGTTCAAAGCCGATGTGCATGCGCACCTGGCCTTGGGAGGTGAATTTCAATGCGTTGCCTAACAAATTCAAAATAATTTGAGCCAGTCGATGTGCATCCACCAAGGCCCACTGGGGGGCGTTGGTGTCGATGTCCAGGGGGTACGACACGCCCAGTTGATCGGCGCGCGGCGACAAGGTTTGGTGGGTGCTGGCCAGCATCTCGCGCAGGTTGACGGGCTGCAAGTTCAGCACCAACTTGCCTTGCTGAATTTGCGAGAAGTCCAACAAGTCGTTGATCACAGTCACCAAGTGGGCAGCAGAGTTACGCGCACCTTTGACATACTGGTCTGCAGGTTCGGGCAGGTGCGTGTCGGAAGACAGCAGACCCAAATAGCCCATGACCGCGTTCAAGGGTGTGCGCATTTCGTGACTCACCATGGCCAAGAATTGGTCTTTGTGCGCGCTGGCTACTTTGAGGTTTTTCGACAGGGTTTCGAGCCGTGTGTTGGTTTGACGCAGACGGCGCATATGCTGCTCGTTCGCGGTGTCATAAATTTGCACCAAGGCCAACTGTGCCAGCAGCATGAGGATAAACATGCCCGCCGCAAACGACAGGGTTTGCCACGCGTTGTCGACGGTCGATGGTCCCTCGCCAAACGATTGCAAGGTAAATTGAGTTTCCAGCTGCGGCAGCCAGCCGCGGCTTTGCACGATGTAAAGCCCGATCACGCTTGCCATGGCGGCCACCATGGCCAACAAGGAGCCCATGCGAAAGCCCATGAACAGGGGCAGCAAAGGGATGATGGCCAGCCACGTCAACACGGGGGAGGCAACCCCTCCTGTGATGGCCGCATTGAAGAGCACCAACAACATCAGCGTGACTTGATAAATCAAGCTGCCCCATTTCAAACCACCACCGTAGCGCCACACCAGCATGGCCACAGACACGCACGCAATGGCCAGAGTGCAAGAGACGGCGCTTACGATGTTGCCTAGCCAATACAACCAAGGCGTGAGGCCCAGCAAACCCGCCATGGCGGACACCGAGAACCAAACGAAGTACACGTTTGCACTTTGGCGCAAGTGCGGCGCGAGTTGCCGTTTGATGAAGATATGGATGTGGCGGTGTGCGTTCATGTGGATATGAGACCTTTTGATTTAATTCTAAGGTGCTCATGTCTTGCAGGTTAAAATTTGCCCCATCCGAGGAGCGCTGCAGCCTGTACCCGTCATTTCTGACGATTCGCAGGTGAGGCTCGGACACACAGGTTGACTCGCTGCTTTTGCGGCTGTTGGCCTCACGTTTCCAACCGCGCTCACCCACTGTCAACGTGAGGTGAGTCCCTTGGAAATTTCCCCATCAGGACTCCCGACGCTTACCGCGCGTTCTCAGTGGCTTTGCCCACCTTTGGAGTCTCACAAATGAACGCTGTTCTCAAAACCAATCCTGCCACCGATTACATCGTGGCCGATATGTCGCTGGCCGCTTGGGGCCGCAAAGAAATCAAAATCGCCGAAACCGAAATGCCCGGTTTGATGGCCATCCGCGAAGAATTCGCCAAAGCGCAGCCTCTAAAAGGCGCTCGTGTGACCGGCTCTTTGCACATGACCATTCAAACGGCTGTGTTGATTGAAACCTTGAAGTCTTTGGGCGCTGATGTGCGTTGGGCTTCTTGCAACATCTTCTCAACCCAAGACCACGCTGCAGCTGCGATTGCCGAAGCGGGTACCCCCGTGTTTGCTACAAAAGGCGAAACCTTGGCCGAGTACTGGGACTACACCCACCGCATTTTTGAATTCGGCGCCAAAGGCACCGCAGGCGAAGGTCCCAACATGATCTTGGATGACGGCGGCGATGCCACGTTGTTGATGCACTTGGGCAAGCGCGCAGAAACCGACGCTTCGTTGATTGCCAACCCCACCAGCGAAGAAGAAACATGTTTGTTCAACGCCATCAAAGCCAAATTGGCGATTGATTCAACTTGGTACAGCCGCAAAGGTGCACACATCATCGGCGTGACCGAAGAGACCACCACTGGCGTGTTGCGCTTGAACGAAATGGCCGCCAAAGGCAACCTGATGTTCCGCGCCATCAACGTGAACGACTCAGTGACCAAGAGCAAGTTTGACAACTTGTACGGCTGCCGCGAATCCTTGGTGGACTCCATCAAGCGCGCGACCGACGTGATGATCGCTGGCAAAGTGGCTTGCGTGGCTGGTTACGGCGACGTGGGCAAAGGTTCGGCACAAGCTTTGCGCGCTTTGAGCGCCCAAGTGTGGGTGACCGAGATCGACCCTATCAACGCCTTGCAAGCTGCCATGGAAGGCTACAAAGTGGTCACCATGGAATACGCCGCTGACAAGTGCGACATCTTCGTGTCGGCCACCGGCAACAAGAACGTGATTCGCTACGAGCACATGGCCGCTATGAAAGACGAAGCCATCGTTTGCAACATCGGTCACTTCGACAATGAAATCGATGTGGCTTCTTTGGAAAAGTGCAAGTGGGACGAGATCAAGCCGCAAGTCGACCACGTCATCTTCCCCGATGGCAAGAAGATCACCTTGTTGGCCAAAGGCCGTTTGGTGAACTTGGGTTGCGCCACCGGCCACCCCAGTTTTGTGATGTCGTCCAGCTTTGCCAACCAAACGATCGCTCAGATCGAGTTGTTCACCAAGCAAGACGAATACGAAGCCGGTAAGGTCTATGTGTTGCCTAAGCACCTCGACGAAAAAGTGGCCCGTTTGCACCTCAAGAAAGTCGGCGCAATGTTGACTGAATTGAGCGACGAGCAAGCCGCCTACATCGGCGTGTCTAAGAACGGCCCTTACAAAGCCAACACGTACCGCTACTAAGCCCTTTGGCTTTTTGTCCATGCGCGCAGACCAACTTCTCGTCGAACGTGGCTTGGCCGCTTCGCGCTCACAAGCGCAGCGGCTGATTGCCTCGGGCGTCGAGTGGCGCTTGGGCACCAAGCCATGGAAGCTCGTGACTAAAAATGGTGACGAGTTGCCGCTGCCCAGCGAGCTGCGCTTGCTGGACACCGCCGAGGCACGTTATGTGTCTCGCGGGGGCTTGAAGCTGGAAGGTGCGTTGCTCAGCAGTGGCTTGACCGCCCAAGGTTTGCGCTGTCTCGATGTGGGGCAAAGCACCGGTGGCTTCACCGATTGCTTGCTGCAGCAAGGCGCTGTGCAAGTGGTGGGGCTAGATGTGGGGCACGGCCAGTTGCATCCGCGTTTACGTGACGATACGCGCGTGGTGTGCGTTGAGCGCATCAACGCCCGCGAGCTAGCAGTGGACGATGCACGCGTGCCTGATGCGCGTGATGGTTTTGATTTGGTGGTGGGCGATGTGTCTTTCATTTCGCTCACCCTCGTTTTACCCGCGTTGCTGCAGTTTGTGAAAACGGGCGGCGCGTTGCTGATGTTGGTGAAACCGCAATTCGAATTGCAACCCAGTGACATTGGCAAAGGTGGCTTGGTCAAGGATGAAGCCAGTTATGTGCAGGTCGAGGCGCGTTTGCGCGAGGCCTGTGCCACATTGAATTTAGACGTGTTGGGCTACTGGCCCAGCGCGATTGCCGGTGGCGATGGCAACCAAGAGTTTTGGATCGGTGCCCGTCGCGCCTGACGCGCCATGAAGAGAGATAGAGATGATCGTCAACAACAGTTTGAGCATTGAGTTTTTTCCACCCAAAACCCCAGAGGGGGCTGAGAAATTGCGCGTTGTGCGTCAAGCGCTGTACCCCCTCAAGCCGCAGTTTTGCTCGGTCACTTATGGTGCGGGTGGTTCGACGCAAGCGGGCACGATGTCAACCTTGAAAGACATCTTGGGTGAAGGCATGGCCGCGGCCTCGCATTTCTCGTGCGTCGGTGCTACGCGCGACAGCGTGCGTCAGCAGTTGGCTGAATTCAAAGCCATGGGTGTGAAGCGCTTGGTGGCTTTGCGGGGTGATTTGCCCAGCGGCTACGGCGCGGGCGGTGAGTTTCAATACGCCAGCGATTTGGTGGCGTTTATCCGCGCCGAGACGGGCGATGACTTTGGCATTGAAGTGGCGGCCTATCCCGAGATTCACCCGCAAGCCAAATCGGCAGACGCTGATTTGCAAGCCTTTGCCACCAAGGTGCGTGCTGGCGCGGACTCGGCCATCACACAATACTTTTACAACAGCGACGCGTATTTTCGTTTCGTGGAAGATGCCGACAAATTAGGTGTGCACATTCCTATCGTGCCGGGCATCATGCCCATCACCAGTTCGTCGCAGCTGTTGCGCTTCTCCGATGCTTGTGGCGCAGAGATTCCTCGTTGGATTCGCTTGCGGTTGCAAGGCTACGGGGACGACATTGCGTCCATCAAAGCCTTTGGCTTGGAGGTGGTGACCGACTTGTGCGATCAACTGCGCAGCGCTGGCGCACCGGGCTTGCATTTCTACAGCATGAACCAAAGCGCCGCGACTTTGTCTATTTGCAAGAACCTAGGTTTGACTGCTTAAGCTGCGTTTGTTTGACTTGCGTCAAAGGCCGCAGCATGCGGCTTTGA
Source organism: Comamonadaceae bacterium (assembly GCA_947371915.1). GTDB lineage: Bacteria > Pseudomonadota > Gammaproteobacteria > Burkholderiales > Burkholderiaceae_C > Limnohabitans. The sequence goes on from CANBRM010000006.1 coordinate 51,280, forward strand.
TGCGCGTCAATGGTGGTGAGCCTTTCTTGATTTGAAATAGGTCTCACGGGAATAGCCCGGAGTCTAAGAAGGAAAAATCATGAAAAAAATAATCATCGCTGCTGCTGTGGGCATGTTGGTCGCCGGTCAAGTTGCCGCACAAGAAACACCGTGGTTGGTGCGTGTGCGTGCCGTTGAGTTGAACATGGCGAACAAGGATTCAACCGGCCTGAACTTGAACGTCAACGACAAGACCATCGGCGAAGTGGACGTGAGCTACTTCTTCAACAAAAACGTGGCGGCCGAGTTGATCTTGACCTTGCCTCAAAGCCAAGTGGTTTCGGCTGGCGCTACAGCGATTGGTTCGTTTAAACACTTGCCGCCAACCCTGACCTTGCAATACCACTTCACAGATTTCCAAGGCTTCAAGCCTTATGTGGGCGCAGGTCTCAACTACACCAAGATCACGGGCGACAACGTCGCTGCCGGCGCTTACCATTTGGACAACAGCAGCTTCGGCGCAGCTCTCCAAGCTGGCGTGGATGTGCCTTTGACCAAGCAAGTGTCTTTGAATTTTGACGTGAAAAAGGTCTACATCAAAACCGACGTTTACAACGCTGCGGGCGTGAGCCAAGGCACGTTGAAACTCGACCCTCTGTTGGTTGGTGTGGGCGTCGGCTACCGCTTCTAAGCCTCTGGCCAAGCTGCAAAGCTTCAACACAAATGCCCTGCAATTGCAGGGCATTTTTCATGGGCGATCAACGCGATAACTTAGCGCTCATCAAAACTCACCACCACCTTGGCGGTGGTGGGACGTGCTTGGCAACTCAGCACAAAGCCTTGTGCCATTTCCCACGGTTCGAGGGTGAAGTTTTTGCTCATCTCTACGTTGCCTTCCATCACCTTGGCGCGGCAGGTGCAGCACACGCCGCCTTTGCAGGAGTAGGGCAAATCGAGGCCATGGTTGAGGGCCACGTCCAGCACATGGTCGTCGGGGCCCATGGTCATGTCGTATGGTTTTCCATCTAAGACGATGCGGAGTTGGATCGCCTTTTTTGAAGGGTCTGTTTGCGTGGTGCTGCTCTTGCGAGGCGTTGCCGGTGTGCTGGACGTGAAGCGCTCTGAATGCACGCGTTTGGCAGACACGCCCGCGTCAATCAACGCGGCTTCGGTGGCTTCAATCATGGCTTCGGGGCCACACACAAACACCTCGTCCATGCTTTTCACGGGCAGCAGTGCCGCGATGATGGCGCGGACTTTGTCGCCATCAATGCGACCTTCCAGCAAGGGCACTTCTTGGGCTTGGCGCGACAAGATGTGAATCAAGGTCAAGCGGTCGGGGTAACGGTCTTTCAGGTCCTGCAGCGCTTCGTTGAACATCACGCTGGCCATGTGCCGGTTGCCATAGACCAAGGTGAATTTTGATTCGGGCTGGCTTTGCAGTGTGCTGGCCATGATCGACAAGATGGGCGTGATGCCCGAGCCTGCCGCAAAACCCACGCGGTGCAAAGCACGCGCACGCTGCACGCCAAAGCGGCCTTGTGGTGGCATGACTTGCAAGGTGTCGCCCGCTTTGAGTTGTGTGGTGGCCCAGTTGGAGAACAGACCGCCGTCGACTGCGCGAATGCCGACTTGTAAGACGCCATCCCTTGCCAATGTTTGCGGCGTGGAGCAGATCGAGTAGCTGCGGCGGACGTCTTGCCCGTCGATGGTGGCGCGCAGGGTCAAAAACTGACCCGGTTCAAATGCGAACGTGCTTTGCAAATCATCAGGGATACGAAAGCTGAGTGCAACGGCATTAGCGGCTTCCGCATCAACGCTGGACACGGAGAGGGTATGAAATTGAGGGGCTGCAGACATGGGGCTGGCCTGTTCAAAAATTAATAGGGCTTGAAGTAGTCAAACGGCTCCATGCATGACAAGCACTTGTAAAGTGCTTTGCAGGCGGTGGAGCCAAAGTGAGAGGTTTCGGTGGTGTCGTTCGAGTTGCACTGGGGGCAGGGCACCACGTCCGGCTTACTGGCGCGCGCCGCGAACTGCACCACGGTAGAGCCTGCTTCGGTGTCGCTTGTTGCGCCACAACGCGCTGGTGGGGCGATGCCGTAGGTCCGCAGTTTGTCGCGCGCGGCTTGGCTCATCCAGTCGGTGGTCCATGCGGGAGCCAATTGGGTTTGCACGCGGGCGTTCACACCCAAAGTGGCCAATGTGGCATGCACGTCATCTTCAATTTGACCCATGGCTGGGCAACCGCTGTAGGTGGGGGTGATGACCACCGTCCAGCTGCCGTCGCTTTGCTTCACCACATCACGCAAGATGCCCATCTCGCGCAGGGTGACGACGGGGATTTCGGGGTCACTCAGGGTGTCGAGTGCTGTCCAAATTTGTGCCAACAACGAGGTCTGATGACTGGGCGTCGGTGGTCGCGCATTTGGCCCCGAAACCGCCGCTGGTGCCATGGCGGTTAGTGCGGTTGAGGCGGGTGCGCTCACCACACGCCTTGTGGGTGCGCGCGTGCCAAGCTTTGCATCTCGGCGAGCAAAAAGCCTAAATGCTCGGAGTGCAAGCCGTGCTTGCCGGTGTGCACAAACCCGTCTGTGGATGGCTGCTGCAAGGTGGCGTCAGCGATGCCGTTGCGCACGATGGTTTGCCAGTCTTCTTGCACGCTGGCCGTGTCGACGCCAATGCCTGCTGAAGCGGCTTGTGATTCAAAGTCGCTGGCTGACCAAAACTCTTGTGTGTAGGGCAGCAAGTGATTCAAGGCCGCCTGGGTTTTGGCATGCGACACCTCGGTGCCATCACCCAAGCGCACCAGCCAGTCGTGCGAGTGACGCAGGTGATAACGGACTTCTTTGATGGACTTGGCTGCAATGGCTGCCAAGTGCGTATCTTGCGAGGTCTGCAGTTTTTCCCACACCAACGCCATCAAGCTGCTGTACAAAAAGTTGCGCACGATGGTGACGGCGTAGTCGCGGTTGTCCACGGCGTAGCCCACCAAGGCGGCGTGGTGCGGCAGTTCTAGCAAGGTGTAGTTGCGAAAGTCGGGGACATCACGGAAATACGCCAAGCTGTCTTCCGTGGTGCCATCACCTTTGAGCGTGGCCGCGTGTTGGTAAAGCATGCGGGCTTGGCCGATCAGGTCCAAGCTGATGTTGGCCATGGCAATGTCTTCTTCCAAGATGGGGCCGTGGCCACACCATTCGGCGTTGCGTTGGCCCAGCACCAAGGCGTTGTCGGCCAAGTGCAGCACGTAGTCCAAATGCGCCGACATCACATGTGCCCCACGTCGTCAGGGATGACGTAGAAGGTGGGGTGGCGGTAAATTTTGTCGCTGGCAGGCTCGAAGAATTCGGCTTTGTCGTCAGGGGCGCTGGCGGTGATGGCGTTGGAAGGCACCACCCAAATGCTCACGCCTTCTTGGCGGCGGGTGTACACGTCGCGTGCCATTTGTAGCGCGTGTTGCGCATCACTGGCGTGCAGGCTGCCGCAGTGCTTGTGCTCCAAGCCTTGTTTGCTGCGCACAAAAACTTCCCACAGGGGCCATTCGTTCAATGCTTTGGGGCTTGCTTGGCTCATGCGGCCTCCTTCAAGGTGTTGGGTTTGCGGGCGTGGGCCAAGGCGGCATCGCGAACCCATTGGCCATCATTCCAAGCTTTTACACGGGTGCCCAAGCGTTCTTTGTTGCAAGGGCCGTTGCCGTTGACGGTGGCCCAAAACTCGTCCCAATCGATTGGGCCGTAGTCATGGTGGCCGCGAGCTTCGTTCCACTTCAAGTCGGGATCGGGCAGGGTGACGCCCAGCACCTTCGCTTGCGGTACGGTGGCGTCGACAAACTTTTGACGCAGGTCGTCGTTACTGATGCGCTTGATGCCCCAGCGCATGCCTTGCACGCTGTTGGGACTGTCGGCGTCGGGTGGTCCAAACATGGCCAAGCATTTCCACCACCAACGGTTGACAGCGTCTTGCACCATGGCTTTTTGTTCGGCGGTGCCGGTCATCATGACCAATAGCGCTTCGTACCCTTGACGTTGGTGGAAGCTTTCTTCTTTGCACACACGCACCATGGCGCGGGCGTAAGGGCCGTAAGAGCAACGGCACAGCGGGATTTGGTTCATGATGGCCGCGCCGTCGACCAACCAGCCGATCACGCCCACGTCAGCCCAGGTGAGGGTCGGGTAGTTGAAGATGGAGCTGTATTTGGCTTTGCCCGTGTGCAGAGCGTCGAGCATTTGATCGCGGCTAGTGCCTAGGGTTTCGGCTGCGCTGTAGAGGTACAGCCCGTGACCAGCTTCGTCTTGAACTTTGGCGATCAGGATGGCCTTGCGCTTGAGGCTTGGGGCACGGCTGATCCAGTTTCCCTCGGGCAGCATGCCCACGATTTCGCTGTGCGCGTGTTGGCTAATTTGGCGCACCAAGGTTTTGCGGTAGCCATCGGGCATCCAGTCTTGTGGCTCGATGCGACCGTCGGCATCAATGCGCACGTCAAAGGCGTCTTGCAGGGCTGTTTCTGAAGCGCTAACGGGGTTGGCCACGGCTTTGAGCTGCGGACTTTGAGGTGCTGACGCATCGGCGGCATCGGGCACGTTGAACGATTGGGTGTACATGAACCACTCCTGCACCAGCGACATGAGGTGCGCAGGTGAAAGTATAGAGAATTAGCCGACCGACTGGTCGGTTAATTCTCTAGGGGTTTTTCCGAGCCTAAAAACCCGACAATGTGCGGTTTTAAAAAAAGGACTGCGTCATGGCCATTCAAGCCGTTGTTTTTGATGCCTACGGCACCTTGTTTGATGTGTATTCGATTGGGGCCTTGGCGGAGCGCTTGTACCCCGGTCAAGGCGCAGCCATTTCGGTGCTGTGGCGCGACAAACAGATTGAGTATTCACGCCTGATCACGATGTCAGACCCGCATGCGACGGGCGGCAGCAAGCACTATCAGTCGTTTTTTGAGGTCACGCGTGCCGCATTGCAGTACACCTTGGCACGTTTGCATTTGGCCCAGTCGGCGGCGAATGAAGGGGCGTTGATGCGCCAATACGCGCATCTCACGGCATTTCCTGAAAACGTGGGGGTGCTGGAGGCGCTCAAGACGCAAGGCATTCCGACCGCGATTTTGTCCAACGGTAGCCCAGACATGCTGAATGTGGCTGTGACTCATGCCGGTATGTCAACGCTGATTGATCACATCATTTCTGTTGACAGCGTTCGGCAGTTCAAGACGTCACCCGAAAGCTACGGGTTGGTGCAGCAGGTGTTGCCGTTCCAGTTGGACGAGATTTTGTTTGTGTCGAGCAACGCGTGGGATGCGCTGGGGGCAACATGGTTTGGCTTTCAAACGCTGTGGGTCAATCGTCAGAGCTTGCCGCATGAAACGATTGGGCCTAAGCCCACGGTGACAGGTCGTGATTTGACCGAGGTCTTGGCGTTATTGACGCCAACGCGGTAAAAAAGTGGGTGCTTAGCCGCCCGACTCCACCGTCCAGCTTTGGCCGGGGCCGCGTGCCAAAGCTTTGGCCACGATGGGCAGGGCCTCATTGAGCAGGGGCTTCAAGGTGTAGGGTGGGTTGATCAAGAACATACCGCTGGCGCTCAGGCCCGTGTCATCGCCGCCGGTGGCACGGCCAATCGCCAAGGTCGTGTGCAACCAAGGTTTTTTGAGCTGGGTGCACATGGTTTTAAGTTTGCGCGGCAAATCATGCGCCTCGGGGCGAGGAATGATGGGGTACCACACGATGTACGTGCCTGTGGCAAAGCGCTTCAAACTGTCTTGAATGCAATCGATCACACGGTAGTAATCGTTTTTAATTTCGTAGCTGGGGTCAATCAGCACACAGGTGCGACGCGATCCGCTGGTCGACACGGGCGGTGGCAACAAGGCTTTGAGTGACTCGAAGCCGTCGGTTCGGGCTACGCTGACGGTGCGACCCGCATTGAGCTGCTCAATGTTGCCCGTCAACGATTTGTGATCGGTGGGGTGCATTTCAAACAGCTTGAGGCGGTCACGCGCCTCATAACGCAACAAGCGATGCATGATGAAGGGGGATCCAGGATAGATGCGGGTGTTGTCACCCGAATTAAAGCTGGCCACCATGTCAAGGTAATCTTGCAAGGCAGGGACCTTGGGCAAATCTTGGGTGGCCAATAACTTCAAGAAGCCGTCAGCGGCTTCGCCACTTTTTTCAGCGTAGTCACCATCGAGGCGGTAAAGTCCGGCCCCGGCGTGGGTATCCACAAATTGAATGCCTGGATCTTTGTGCATCAAATGCTTCAAAGTCGCGATCAGCGTCAAATGTTTGAGGACGTCGGCGTGGTTTCCGGCGTGAAAGGCGTGGCGATAACTGAACATGGGCCGCATGGTAACCCGCCATTTCTGGTGGTTTTGGCCAAGCTTGCGTTAAGTCCTTGATTTTTCGTATAATTTAAGGCTCTGCAGCGCTTGAGTGGTCCCGCGGCAGAGGTTTCGCAAGAAGCACATCCCACCTAAGAGGTTCTCAACAGAAGAACGCCGACCGTGGAAAAGGGCCCTACAAACCAACTCTCCTTTTAGGATTTAACTATGTCTACATTCAGCGCAAAACCCGCTGACGTGGTGCATGAGTGGTTTGTGATTGACGCCACCGATAAGGTGCTCGGACGAGTAGCCAGCGAAGTTGCTCTCCGTTTACGCGGCAAACACAAAGCCATTTACACACCCCACGTCGATACAGGTGACTTCATCGTCATCATCAACGCATCCAAACTCAAGGTCACTGGTACCAAGTCTTTGGATAAGGTGTACTACCGTCACTCTGGTTATCCAGGCGGTATCACAGCTACCAACTTCCGTGACATGCAAGCCAAGCACCCTGGCCGCGCATTCGAGAAGGCCGTCAAAGGCATGTTGCCTAAAGGCCCACTCGGCTACGCCATGATCAAAAAGCTCAAGGTGTATGGCGGTGCTGAGCACCCACACACCGCACAACAGCCTAAAGTGCTGGACATCTAAGGAGCTGAAATGATTGGTGAATGGAACAACGGCACCGGCCGTCGCAAATCAAGCGTCGCTCGCGTGTTTCTGAAAAAAGGCTCCGGCAAAATCACGATCAACGGTAAAGACATCGCCGCATATTTCGGCCGTCAAACCTCGATCATGATTTCGAAGCAACCCTTGATGCTGACCAACAACGGCGAAGCGTTTGACATTCAAGTCAACGTGCACGGCGGTGGTGAGTCTGGCCAAGC
>CANBRM010000007.1 GCA_947371915.1 Comamonadaceae bacterium
CGTCCGATGAAGCGCCGTGGCAACCGCCGTTACTACCAACACCATGAAGTGTTGATGATTCGTCGTATTCGTGATTTGTTGTACGACCAAGGGTTCACCATCAGCGGTGCACGCAACAAGTTACAAGAGTTGGTGCAGGTCGAGCGTGACCGCCGCCGTTTAGACAGCGACGCTTTGATCGATGTGGATTTGGCCGATGATGAAGGTTTAGAAGCACATTTGGTGGTCGACCCCTCGTATTCGGACACATCACCGCTGCTGGCCGTCGGGTTGAGTGACGATACCTTGCAAATTCTTCGCAAAGAACTTGCACAAATTCGTGAAATGCTCGCAGAGCCTCTCTGACTCGCGTTATAATTTTTCTCTGATTCGGTGTGTGGCGCAGCCTGGTAGCGCACTTGCATGGGGTGCAAGGGGTCGAAGGTTCGAATCCTTTCACACCGACCAAAAATGACAAGGGTTAGTAGCTTTACGCTACTAACCCTTTTGTCTTTTCTGGATCGACGCATGTGTCATTCCAAGCCATGTGATTCGACATAGTGCTCGTGCAAAATGACACCTGTGTAGTGACACACCTGATCCGTTCCTTGTGTGGCCGATGGCAGGCACACTCAAATTTAAGAAATCCCTCCATGTCAATTTCTCGCTTTGTTCGTGCTTCGCATGCATTGAATCGCCCATCCCATGTCGGTCTCTTGCGTTGGACGCTTGTTGCCGTGGCCGTATCTTTGGCCGGTTGTGGTGCCAATGAGGGGGCATCCATGTCAGGGCAAGGCAAGGCACCTCCGCCCCCCGCGGTGGGCGTGGTGACGGTGTCAGACCAAGTGGTGGCGTTGCAAACTGAATTACCAGGTCGCGTCAGTCCTGTGCGGGTGGCGCAAGTGCGTGCCCGTGTGAATGGGGTGGTGTTGAAGCGTTTATTCCGCGAGGGCAGTGAAGTCAAAGCAGGGCAGGTTTTGTACGAGATCGATGCCGCACCTTACCGAGCCACCGCCGACAGTGCCCAAGCCAGTGTGGCCAAAGCACAAGCCAATTTGGACCAAGCCAGCGCGCTGGTCAGCCGCAACCAGCCATTGGTTCAAGAAAACGCCATCAGCAAACAAGACTTTGCGACTTTGGTGACGAACCAAAAGCAGGCGGCAGCTGATCTGGCTGCGGCACGCGCTGCTGCCATGTCCGCCGACATCAACTTGGACTATGCCACCGTGCGCGCGCCCATTTCTGGCCGCATTGGGCAGTCGCTGGTCACAGAAGGTGCGCTGGTCAGTCAAAACGAAGCCACGGCATTGGCGGTGATTCAGCAGACTGACACGGTCTATGTCAACTTCACCCAGTCCAGCGCGGATGTGTTGCGCTTGCGCAAGGCGATCGCGGCAAAGCAGATGCGCGGCAAAAGTGATGGCTCCGTGCCCGTGCGGGTTGTTTTAGAAGATGGCAGTGAGTTGCCACGTTCAGGCAAGCTGCTGTTTGCCGACCTGACCGTTGACGCGACGTCTGGCCAAATCACCTTGCGTGCCGAGGTGCCCAATGCAGATGGGCTGCTGTTGCCCGGCCAGTATGTGCGTGTGCGCTTGTCGCAGGCCGAGTTGCCATCCGGTATTTTGTTGCCCCAGCAAGCGGTCACCCGCACGGGGCAAGGGGACACCGTGTTGGTGGTGGATGCCGAAGGCAAGCCAACGCCTCGTCCTGTCACCGTGGGTGGCGAGCAAAACAACCAATGGGTCATTTTGAGTGGCTTGCAAAAAGGTGAGCAAGTCATTGTGGATGGCTTTCAGAAGATGATGGTCCCTGGCATGCCGGTCAAACCTGTGCCGTGGTCCCCAGCTGGCGCCGAACCTGCATCACCTGCTTCCGCTGCCGCGTCATCGGCTTCGTCGCCTGCCGTTTCGCGCAAGTAAGGGGCTCACACCATGGCCCGATTTTTTATCTATCGCCCCATCTTTGCTTGGGTGATTGCCTTGTTCATATTGGTGATGGGCGCTGTGTCCATCACGCAGTTGCCGATCTCTCAATACCCACCTGTGGCGCCGCCGTCGATCGTGATCACGGCCGGCTACCCAGGCGCCTCGGCGCAGATCTTGGAAGACAGCGTTTTTAGCGTCATCGAGCGCGAGATGAACGGTTCGCCGGGCATGATCTATATGGAGTCTGTGGCGCAGGCCAACGGCACGGGCACCATCACCATCAGCTTCGAGCCTGGGACCAACCCTGACTTGGCGCAGGTCGATGTGCAAAACCGTTTATCGCGTGCCACACCTCGTTTGCCGGCAGCCGTCACGCAGCAGGGTGTGCGTGTTGAAAAAGCGCGTTCTAACTTTTTGTTGTTCACCATGTTGTCGTCAGACAACCCTGACTTTGACATCATCGCTTTGGGAGACTACGCCTCGCGCAACGTCTTGCCCGAAATTCAGCGCTTGCCCGGTATTGGCCAAGCCCAGTTGTTTGGCACCGAGCGGGCCATGCGCATTTGGATCGACCCAGCCAAACTCAATGGCTATAACCTTTCCGCGGCCGACGTGAATGCAGCCATTCGCCAGCAAAACGCGCAGGTGTCCTCGGGCGCAATTGGCGATCTGCCCAACCTCACGGGCCAATCGATGGCTGCCACTGTGTTGGTTGATGGGCAGCTGAGTACGGTGGCGCAGTTTGGTCAAATCGTGTTGCGTGCAGGCGCAGACGGTTCTACGGTGCGCTTGAAAGACGTGGCCCGCATTGAGTTGGGTGCTCAGACGTATGCCACCTCGGCACGCTTGAATGGCAACCCCGCCGCAGGCATTGGCGTGCAACTCTCACCAACCGGTAACGCGATGGCTGCCGCCAAAGCGGTGCGCACGCGCATGGCTGAGTTGGAGCGCTATTTCCCCAAGGGCGTGCACTGGTCAATTCCGTACGACAGTTCACGTTTTGTGAAGATCTCCATTTTGCAAGTGGCTGAAACCTTGGTCGAAGCGGTGGTGCTGGTGTTCTTGGTCATGTTTTTGTTCTTGCAGAACTTCCGCTACACCGTGATCCCGACCATCGTGGTGCCGGTGGCGCTGATGGGCACCTTTGCGCTGTTGCAAACGCTGGGTTTTTCGATCAACGTGTTGACGATGTTTGGCATGGTCTTGGTCATCGGCATTGTGGTGGACGACGCCATTGTGGTGGTCGAAAACGTCGAGCGCATCATGAACGAGGAAGGCCTGCCGCCGCTCGAAGCCACGCGCAAAGCCATGGGGCAAATCTCAGGCGCCATCATTGGTATCACCGTGGTGCTGATTGCTGTGTTTGTGCCCTTGGCTTTCTTCAAAGGCTCGGTGGGCAACATTTACCGCCAGTTCTCGGCGGTCATGGTCAGCTCGATTGGGTTCTCCGCATTCTTGGCGTTGTCCTTGACGCCTGCTTTGTGCGCGACCTTGCTCAAGCCGGTTCAAGCTGGGCACGCACATGCCAAAACCGGATTTTTTGGGCGCTTCAACCGAGGTTTTGCGAGCACAGCGCACAACTACGAAAGCTTGGTGGCCCGCATGCTGCAGCGTGCTGCGCGTTACTTGATCGTGTATGTCGCCATCATCGGCGCGGTGACGGTGCTCTACATGCGCCTGCCCACGTCGTTCTTGCCCAGCGAAGACCAAGGCAATCTCTTGGTTAACGTGCAATTGCCCCCAGGTGCCACGCAGCTGCGCACACTGTCGGTGATGCAGCAAGTCGAAGGTTTCATCCTCAAGCAGCCTGAGGTTGAGAGCATGGTGAGCGTGTTGGGCTTTAGCTTTTCTGGGCAGGGGCAAAACGCAGCCTTGGCCTTCGTGACGCTCAAAGACTGGAGCGAGCGCTCTGGGCCAGAACACTCGGCCCAAGCGTTGGCGGGACGTGCATTTGGCGCGTTGATGGGCATTCGTGATGCCTTTATTTTCCCGCTCAGCCCGCCGCCCATTCCCGAGTTGGGGACGGCCTCGGGCTTCACCTTCCGTTTGCAAGACCGAGGCGGCAAGGGCCACGATGCGTTGGTGGCCGCACGCAATCAGCTGATGGGTTTGGCATCCAAGAGCCCCGTGCTGACCCAAGTTCGCCCTGACGGACTGGAAGATGCGCCGCAATTGCAGATCGACATCGATCGTGACAAGGCCAATGCCTTGGGTGTGAATTTTGAGGCGATCAACACAGTGATCTCTACCGCGTTGGGATCGGCCTACATCAACGACTTTCCCAACCAAGGACGTTTGCAGCGGGTGATCGTGCAAGCCGATGCCACGTCACGCATGCAGCCAGACGACATTCTTCAAATGAATGCCCCCAACGCTCAAGGCAAATCGGTGCCGATGTCGGCCTTTGCCAAGGTCCGCTGGGTCAAAGGGGCCATGCAAACCGTGCGCTACAACGGCTATCCCGCCATGCGCATTGGTGGCTCGGCTGCGCCTGGCTACAGCTCTGGTGCGGCCATGGCCGAGATGGAGCGCCTGATGACCCAACTGCCCGAAGGCTTTGCGTTTGAATGGACAGGCCAGTCGCGTGAAGAAATGTTGGCAGGCTCGCAAGCCTTGGTTCTGTATGGCTTTGCCATTCTGGCGGTGTTCTTGTGTCTCGCGGCTTTGTACGAAAGCTGGTCGATCCCGTTGGCCGTCATTTTGGTGGTGCCCCTTGGTGTGCTGGGCGTGTTGCTGGCCACGGTGCTGCGTGGTTATGCCAACGATGTGTACTTTCAAGTGGGCTTGATCACCATCATTGGTCTCTCGGCCAAGAACGCGATTTTGATCATCGAGTTCGCCAAAGACCTTCAGGCCCAAGGCAAGACCGTGGTCGAAGCCGCCTTGCAAGCGGTGCATCTGCGTTTCAGACCGATCTTGATGACCTCACTCGCCTTTGTGCTCGGTGTATTGCCCCTTTTTGTGGCGACCGGTGCGGGCTCGGCCAGTCAGCGGGCCATTGGCACAGGGGTGATTGGTGGCAGCGTGATTGGCACCTTGTTGGCCTTGGTCTTTGTTCCCATTTTCTTTGTGGTGGTTCGCACTTTCTTTAAGGGGAGTGAACGGCAGCACCAGTTTGACCTGGCCCATGATCACCAGCACGAGGCAGACCGCCATGAATAACGCCACCTTTTCCTCTGACGCCCAACGGGCCTCCAAGCGGTTGCCGGTGCGCACGCTGCGCCGCCTCAGTGGGGCCTGTGTGGCGGCATGCCTGCTGAGTGCGTGCAGCTTGATTCCGACCTACGAGCGCCCAGTGGCCCCTGTGCCAGCCCAGTACCCAAGTGCGACGGAGGCGGTCGGGCAGGGCGCGCTGGCCGCGTCTGACATGCCTTGGCAAGACGTGTTCAAAGATGAGCGGTTGAAGCGATTGATCGCGTTGGCCTTGGAAAACAACCGCGATTTACGCATGGCCATGCTCAACATAGAGCAGACCCTCGCGCAGTGGCAATTGCGCCGTGCCGATGAATTGCCCACCATCAATGCAGGTGTCACGGGGGCGCGAAGCACCACCACCACCGGCATCAACAGCACATACAGCGCGGGTTTGAGTGTGGCGCCCTTGACCGCATTCGAGCTCGATGTGTTTGGCCGTGTCCGCGCCTTGAGTCAGGCTGGCCAAGCGCAATGGCTCGCGAGTCAAGAAGCACGTCGGGCGGTGCAGATTTCATTGGTCAGCGCGGTGGCCAACACGTACTTGAGTTTGATCACCGACGACGCCTTGCTGCGCTTGGTTGAGGCCACCTTGGCCACGCGAGAAGCGTCTTTACGCCTGACGCAGCTGAAGTTTGAGCATGACTCAGCCTCTAGGCTGGACCTCAATCAAGCGCAGTCTTTGCTCGAAGCCGCCAAAGTGGCGCAGGCGCAACTTCAGCGCCAACGGGCACAAGACGACAACGCGTTGATGTTGCTGGTTGGTCAAGCGTTGCCCGCTGACTTGCCGGCAGGCTTGCCGTTGACGGCGAGCGGTTTTGTGGCCGAAGTGCCTTCGGGATTGCCCTCTGATTTGTTGATTCGCAGACCCGATGTCCGCCAAGCCGAACAGCTGTTGATCGCACAGCACGCCAACATTGGTGCAGCCCGAGCCGCCTTTTTCCCACGAATCACGCTTACAGGAAGTGCCGGCATTGCGGGCAATGATTTGGGACAACTCTTCAACGTCGGCTCGCGTGGTTGGACATTTGCACCGCAATTGTTGATGCCCATTTTTGACGGCGGTCGCAACCAAGCCAATCTCGATGTGGCCAAAGTGGGGCGCGATATCGCCGTGGCGCAATACGAGAAAGTCATTCAAACCGCTTTCCGCGAAGTGGCCGATGCGCTGACCGCCAAGACCACCTTCGACGAGCAACTGCGTGCCCAAAAGGCCATGCTGGCGGCTGAAGAATCGCGCATGGACTTGATGGCATTGCGTGACCGCCAAGGTTTGGCCAATGCCTTTGACGTGCTCGACGCCCGCCGATCTTTATTTGCCGCGCAGCAAGCGGCCCTGCAAACGCAGGCGCAGCAACTGCAAAGCTTGGTCACCGTTTATAAAGTTCTAGGCGGTGGGTGGCGCGAGCCTGCCGAGGTGGGGTTGAAGTAAAGCCACAGCTCTCCGCATAAACCCTAGTGTTTTTGAGCGTTGTTTCACAAACTTCGTGAGTAAACTGATTATGTTTTATAACAACGAAGAGACGCTTTATGCACTTCATGGTTTCCTTGGCGCGGGTGTTTGCCATCCTCGCTGGTGTTTTATTGACTTTCATCACCCTGATGACCTGCTACAGCATTGTGGGGCGTGAGTTTTTGGGCTCTGCTTTGCTGGGGGATTTTGAGCTTTCGGGGGCAGCCACGGGTGCCGCCATCGCCATGTTCATGCCTTGGTGCCAAGCCAAGCGCGGCAACATCATTGTGGATTTCTTCACAGCCAAATGCTCAAACTCTAGCAATGAGGTGATGGACCGTTTTGGCGCTTTGCTGCTGTCATTGTGCTTTGCACTTTTGGCATGGCGTACGGCGCTTGGGGGCATGAGTTCTTATGTTTCCAACTCCGGCACGATGATTTTGGGTTTTCCCGAGTGGATCGTTTTTGCGGCCATGGTGCCACCTTTTGTGTTGACCAGCCTGATCGCTTTGGGTCAAGTGTTTATTGGCTTTGATGATCAGCTGGGAGAGTCAGCATGAGTAGTTTTGAAATTGTCGGTGCCATCTTCGGCATCATGCTGGTCTTGATGGCCGTGCGTGTGCCCATTGCCGTCTCCATGTTTTTGGCGGGTGGTTTTGGTTATGTGTTGCAAACCGGTTGGATGCCGTTTGCTAACTTTTTAAATAACCAAGCTTTTGCACGCTTTGCCAGCTACGACTTATCCGTCATTCCCTTGTTCATTTTGATGGGGCACTTTGCCACGCAAGGTGGCATCAGTAAAGCTTTGTTCGATTTTGCGGCCGGCGTGATGGGACGCTTCAAAGGTGGCTTGGCCATGGCCGCTGTGCTGGCTTGTGCTGCATTTGGTGCGATTTGCGGTTCGTCGGTTGCCACCGCAGCCACCATCACGGGTGTGGCTTTGCCTGAAATGAAGCGCCACGGTTATTCGGGGCGCTTGGCGACCGGCACTTTGGCCGCTTCTGGCACCTTGGGTATCTTGATTCCACCATCTGTGCCCCTGGTCATTTACGCGATTTTGACTGAGCAGAACATTGCGAAGTTGTTTGCTGCGGCCATGGTGCCCGGCATCATTGCGATGTTGGGTTACATGGCTGCGATCGCCATTTACGTGCGCTTGGTGCCCGGTCATGCGCCTGAAGTCAACGAGGCCTCCGAGGGTGTGACTTTGGAATCGGTCAAAGGCGTTGCCCCCATTCTTGCGATCTTCTTGATCGTGTTTGGTGGCATTTACAGCGGCATGTTCACGCCCACAGAAGGCGCTGCCGTGGGGGCAGCCAGCACGTTTGTTGCCTCCTTGTTCAAAGGTGAAATCACTTGGGCCAAGTTCAAGCAGTGCTTTTATGCAACGGCAGACAGCTCGGCCATGATCTTTCTGATCTTCATTGGTGCGGACTTGATGAACGGGGCATTGGCGTTGTCGCAAGCGTCGACACAGTTGTCTGCCCTGATCTTGAATTTAGGCTGGACACCGTTGTGGGTGATTGCTGGCATTTTGGTGTTCTACGTCTTGTTGGGCGCAGTGATGGATGAGTTGTCCATGATCTTGCTGACCATCCCAATTTTCTTCCCCATCGTGATGGGCTTGGACTTTGGTATGCCCAAAGAGTCGGTAGCGATCTGGTTCGGCATCTTGGTGTTGATGGTGGTCGAGTTCGGGCTTTTGGCACCACCTGTGGGCTTGAATGTCTATGTGGTCAACGGCATGGCCAAAGATGTGCCGATTGCCGAGAGCTACCGCGGTGTTATGCCTTTCTTGATCAGCGATACCGTGCGTACCTTGCTAATCTTGTTCTTCCCCGGTGTGTGTCTGTGGCTGGTGGCATTAATTACCTAATGAAGAGCCCTTAGGGGCTTTAGACAGACGTAAAAAAGGAGGCCTAGGCCTCCTTTTTTCATGCCTCAAACGCGTCACGTTTGAGGCCTGTTCAAGTCAGATCACTTGGTGTATTTCGCGATCAACGCTTGTGCTTCGTGAACCAGTTCAGCGCCGTTGGCACCTTTCTTGTCCATGTCGGCGATCCACTCGTTGCTCAGGCTCGCTGAGGCGCGTTTCCAGTTGTCCAGTTCAGTCTTGGGGATGACGGTGATGGTATGACCACCTGCAACCATTTTGGCTTTGCCAGGAATGTCGTTGTCGGCTTGGGTTTTGCCCAAGAAGGCAGACAGTTCACGACCCGAGTTTTTGTCGATGACTTTCTTCAAGTCAGCAGGCAGCGACTCGTACTTGGCCTTGTTCATAGGCACCACAAACACGGTGGTGTACAGGGCATTTTCTGAACGCTCTGTTTCAGCGGTGTAGCGGGCCAGTTCTTCAATCTTCAGTGTTTGAGCCACTTCGTAAGGAATCACAGCACCGTCGATCACGCCTTTAGACAAAGCGTCAGGCACGGCGGGCACAGGCATGCCAACAGGGGTCGCGCCCATGCTGGCCAAGAGCTTGGTGGTCAAGCGGGTTGGGCCACGCAACTTCAGGCCTTTGATGTCGGCCATGGTTTTGATTTGCTTTTTGGCGGTGAAGATGTTTCCAGGGCCATGAACGTGCATCGCCAACACCTTGACGTCTTTGAATTCGTCTTTGGCAAACTTCTCGTAATAGTCCCAAGTGGCGCGGCTTGTGGCTTCGGCATTGGTCATCATGAAGGGCAGCTCGAACACTTCCATCTTGGGGAAGCGGCCAGCGGTGTAGCCGGGCAGTGTCCACACCACGTCAGCCACGCCGTCACGGGCTTGGTCAAACAATTGGGGAGGGGTGCCACCCATTTGCATGGCGGGGTAAATTTGGCACTGCAGGCGATCTTTGGAGTCACGGGCGATGTTGTCGCACCAGGTGCGCAGCATTTTGGTGTGCTGAATTGAAGTGGGGCCTAAAAAGTGGTGCACTTTCAAAGTGATGGTTTCAGCCTGTGCTGCAACACCAGCGCTCAAAATGGCCGCAGCAATCGCTGCGCGCTTAAATACGTGTGTCATCTCGGAATCTCCGTTGGAAAATTTACTCGTCCATATTAATCCGACCGAGCGGTCGGTTAATTAAGGGAAAACCCACCGGCAGGTGGGTTCAGGCGATGTCAACGTGGTGTACGCCAAATTTGCCGGTCTTGGCATCGGCAAAATAATGCTGCAAGGTTTCTTTGACGGTGCGAAAGGCAATCTCGTCCCAAGGCACTTCATGTTCTGCAAACAAGCGCGCTTCCATGGTCTCGTGACCGGGGTCGAACTGATCGCTGGTGAGTTGTGCTCGGTAGAAAAAATGCACTTGGCCGACACGCGTGACGTTCATGAGGGTGAATAAGTCTTGCATCTCAAACTGCGCACCGGCTTCTTCAACCGTCTCGCGCGCCGCGCCTTGTGCCACGGTTTCGCCTAACTCCATAAAGCCCGCAGGCAAGGTCCATTTGCCCAAGCGGGGCTCGATGTTGCGTTTGCACAGCAGCACCTTGTCGCCCCACACGGGCACGGTGCCCACCACGTTGAGGGGGTTTTCGTAATGGACGGTGTGGCACGCGGTGCACACGGCGCGTTCGCGTGTGTCGCCGTCATCGGGCAGGCGGTAGACCACCGCGCTGCCGCAGGCTTTGCAAAATTGAATCTGAGGACGATGCAGCATGAGCTTGGCGCTGTTAAGCCACGCGAACGGTGAGCGTGCCCAAGCCCGCCACGGCGCCCACCAGCGTGTCGCCGGACACCACGGCATTCACGCCTTCGGGGGTGCCGGTGTAAATCAAGTCGCCTGGTTGCAGCTCCCAAGCGGCAGACAAGTGCTCAATGGTTTCAGCCACATTCCAGATAAGCTGGTTGATATTGCTGCGCTGGCGGTCTTGGCCGTTGACTTGCACATAAATCTCAGCGTTCATCACGTCACTGGCTTGATCAGCGGGGGTGATGGGGCCAATGGGCGCACTGTGGTCAAAGCCTTTGCCAATGCACCAAGGGCGACCTTGCTTTTTCATCTCGCCTTGCAGGTCGCGGCGTGTCATGTCCAAGCCCACGGCGTAGCCATAGATGTGGCTCAATGCGTCTGCCGCTTTGATGTTCTTGCCACCCTTGCCAATCGCCACCACCAACTCAATTTCGTGGTGGAAATTTTTGGTCAAGCTGGGGTAGGGCATGGCGCCTGTTTCGCCTGCGTTGACCACCACCAGTGAGTCGGTGGGCTTCAAAAAGAAGAAGGGTGGTTCACGACCGGTGAAGCCCATTTCTTTGGCGTGTTCTTCGTAGTTGCGGCCCACGCAGTAAATGCGGTGTACCGGAAAACGCTCGGTTTTGCCAACAACAGGCACGGAGGCCACGGGGGGGGGGGTGAACAGGTAGCTCATGGATAGGGTCTCGCGGGTTGGGTGGTTTGGTCGGTGTTGGGATCAGTCAGAAGACTTGGCCAGCAGCGTGAAGTGCTCAACGACAGGCGCTTGGGCGAAGAACGGGCCCACGATGGCACGCCATTCGGCGAAGGCTGCAGATTCACGGAAGTCCACAGTGTGGTTTTCGAGCGTTGCCCAGAAAATTTGTAGCACGTAACGCTCTGGCGACTCGATGCCCCGGTTGATTTTGTAGCCTTCAAAGCCTTTGGCTTTGGAGATCACGGTCTCCACGCCACGTTGAATGGCTTCGTCAAAAGCGGCTTGTTGACCGGGCTGAATACGGATGTCGGCGAGTTCGAGAATCATGGTGGTGCAGCGAGTTAAAACGAGCTTCAAGTCTACCGCCCTCTATGGCTGGTCTGTGTCTTGTTAGGGATATCCTCCTGTTTATGTCGCAACTAATTCACACGGACGAACAGTCCGCACCGATTGACCTTCAAGGCTCTTTGAACGCCTGGATGCCTGCAGGCGTCCAAGCCCTGTGCACCACGCGCCAGGGCGGGGTGTCGCCCGCACCGTTTGAGAGCTTGAATTTGGGCGACCACGTTCAAGACGCGCCTGCGCATGTGGCTGAAAACCGCCGACGTTTGCAAGCGCGCTTGGGCGGTGCCGTCCCTATTTTTTTGCAGCAAGTGCATGGCACGCAGGTTGTTGCGCTGCACGCAGACACCCCGCAGGGCACCGTTGCGGATGCGTGTGTCACCACCGACGCTGAGGTGGCGTGCACCATCATGGTGGCTGATTGTTTGCCACTTCTGTTCACCGACGAGGGCGGGCAAGTGGTGGCCGCCGCACATGCGGGCTGGCGTGGTTTGGCCGCGGGCGTGATTGAGCAAACTGTGCAGGCCATAAGAGAGGCAAGTGGCGGGACAAGCGGCGAGGTGCAAAGTCCTGCGCGCCACGAGGCCCATGCGCCGCAGAGGCAGCAAGCCCATGCATTGCGCGCGTGGTTAGGCCCTTGTATTGGTGTGGATGCGTTTGAGGTGGGGCCTGAAGTGCGTGAGGCCTTCATCTCTCAGGACGCGCCATTGACGGCATTTTTTAAGCCGCATCCTCTTCATGCCCACAAGTGGCTGGCTGATTTGGCGGGCTTGGCGCGCTCGCGGTTGCAGGCCTTGGGTGTTCAAACCATTGCCGGCAATGACAGCACGCCGGCTTGGTGCACGGTCACGCAGGGGGCGCAGTTTTTTTCGTATCGACGCGATGGCCAAACGGGGCGCTTTGCCGTGTGCATTTGGCGTCGTTGCAACGCCTAAGCGGGTGCTCCCAATTATTTGGAATTCTCTTTGTCGGATGTTTGAGCGTTCATCTGCGCATGCATGTCACGCTCCGCCATCTCTTTGGCTTTGAGTGCGCGTTTGCGTGCTGGTGAGCCCATGATGTAGCCCACCACACCCATAGGCACCGCGCCATACAAGACAAACGTGACGATGGCACCCAGCACCGTGCCAATGGGGCTGGTGGCCTCGGCGACGGCCATCATCAACGCCACATACATCCACGCAATCAGAACTAAATACATCTAGGGGTTTTCGCTTGAGTTTGATGTTTGTCAGAAATACGAAGTATTTCGCTGACATACTGGTGACAGTTAAAAAAACAGATGTGACTGTATAGGAGACTGTGGATGGATCAGAATTCGGCCCTCAAAAGCTTGGGTGACAGCTGGGCCAAAGCCTTGGCGTCGTTTCAAACCCTAGGTGCAGGCGAGGGAACCACCCCAAGTCTGAGCTTCCCGCCTGAGAAGCTCGAGGCTCTGCAAAAACAATACATCGACGAAGCCACTGCCTTGTGGAACCAGAGCTTGCACGGCAACCCGGTCGTCAAAGACCGCCGCTTCTCCGCCGAGGCTTGGCAGCACAACCCAATGGCTGCTTTCGCCGCCGCCGCTTATTTGCTCAACACCCGCACCATGATGGCCTTGACCGAGGCTGCCGAGACCGATGCCAAGACCAAGGCGCGCATCCAATTCGCTGTCGAGCAATGGTCTGCGGCTTCAGCGCCCAGCAACTTCTTGGCTTTCAACGCCGACGCCCAGCAAAAGGCGATTGACACCAAAGGCGAAAGCATTTCCAAAGGCATTCAAAACCTGTTGCACGACATGCAGCAGGGCCATGTGTCGATGACGGATGAGAGCTTGTTTGAGGTGGGCAAAAACGTCGCCACCACCGAAGGCAAAGTGGTGTTCGAGAACGAGTTCTTCCAACTCCTCGAATACAAGCCACTCACCGCCAAGGTCTACGAGCGTCCGTTCTTGTTGATCCCACCGTGCATCAACAAGTTTTACATCCTCGACCTGCAACCTGAAAACTCGCTCATTCGCTACGCCGTGAGCCAAGGCCACCGTACCTTTGTGGTGAGTTGGCGCAATCCGGGTGAAGACTTGCAGCACACCACATGGGATGACTATGTGGAAGACGTGGCCATCAAAGCCATTGACGTGACGCAAGAGATCGGTGGTGCCAAGCAAATCAACGCCTTGGGCTTTTGCGTAGGCGGCACCATTTTGTCGAATGCCTTGGCCGTGTTGGCTGCACGTGGCGAAAAGCCTGTGGCCAGCGCCACCTTCCTCACCACGTTGATCGACTTCACCGACACCGGTGTGCTGGACGTCTTCATCGACGAAGCCTTCGTGAAATACCGCGAAGGTCAGTTCGCCGATGGCGGTTTGATGAAGGGCAAGGACATGGCGTCCACCTTCAGCTTCTTGCGCCCCAACGATTTGGTGTGGAACTACGTGGTGGGCAACTACCTCAAAGGCGAAACGCCCCCACCGTTCGACTTGCTCTACTGGAACAGCGACGCCACCAACCTACCCGGCCCCATGTACGCCTGGTATTTGCGCAACACCTACCTCGAGAACAACCTCATCAAGCCGGGTACGGCAAAAGTCTGCGGCACCACCATTGATTACCGCAAAGTGGACATTCCCGTCTACATCTACGGCTCGCGTGAAGACCACATCGTGCCGATTGGCGGCTCGTATGCCAGCACGCAAGTGTTCCCTGGCAAGAAGCGTTTCGTCATGGGTGCCTCAGGCCACATTGCGGGCGTGATCAACCCACCCGCCGCCAAGAAGCGCTGCTATTGGACGGGCAGCGAAACCACGTTCCCCAAAGACGCGCAGCAATGGCTCGGCAAAGCCAAAGAGCACGCCGGCAGCTGGTGGCCCGATTGGGCGGATTGGCTCAAGGCACATGCTGGCAAGCAAATTGCTTCGCCTAAGACGTATGGCAAAGGCAAATACAAAGCCATCGAAAACGCACCCGGCCGTTATGTCAAAGAACGCGCCAGCAACTAACTTTCTGATCATTTAAAACAACTGGAGACCTCCATGGAAGACATCGTCATCGTTTCAGCCGCTCGCACGGCCGTGGGTAAGTTTGGTGGTTCACTCGCCAAAATTGCCGCCACCGAGTTGGGTTCTATCGTCATTCGCGAAGCCTTGGCGCGTGCCAAGCTCGACCCCGCCTTGGTGGGTGAAGTCATCATGGGCCAAGTGTTGGCCGCTGGCGCAGGTCAAAACCCCGCACGCCAAGCCCTCATGAAATCGGGCATCCCTAACGCCGTGCCCGCGCTGACCATCAACGCCGTGTGCGGTTCTGGCTTGAAAGCCGTCATGTTGGCCGCACAAGCCGTGGCGTATGGCGACAGCGAGATCGTGGTGGCCGGTGGTCAAGAAAACATGAGCGCTTCCGGCCATGTGCTGTTGGGTTCGCGTGATGGCCAACGCATGGGCAACTGGAACATGGTCGACACCATGATCGTTGACGGCTTGTGGGACGTGTACAACCAGTACCACATGGGCATCACCGCTGAAAACGTGGCCAAAGCCCACGGCATCACCCGCGACATGCAAGACGCCTTGGCGCTGGCCAGCCAGCAAAAAGCATCGGCCGCGCAAGACGCTGGCAAGTTTGCTGACGAGATCGTGTCGGTCGCCATTCCTCAGCGCAAGGGCGATCCGGTGATGTTCAACAGCGACGAATACATCAACAAAAAAACCAACGCCGAAGCTCTGGCTGGCCTTCGCCCCGCCTTTGACAAAGCCGGTTCAGTCACGGCGGGCAACGCCTCGGGCATCAACGACGGTGCTGCTGCGGTGGTCGTGATGACCGCCAAAAAAGCAGCCGCTTTGGGCCTCACGCCTTTGGCACGCATTGCCGCCTTCGGCACCAGCGGCTTGGACCCCGCCTTGATGGGCATGGGCCCTGTTTCTGCTTCGCGCAAAGCCTTGGAGCGTGCAGGCTGGAAAGCGTCAGACATCGATGTGTTCGAACTCAACGAAGCCTTCGCCGCACAAGCTTGTGCCGTCAACCAAGCGCTCGACATTGACCCCGCCAAAGTCAACGTCAACGGTGGTGCCATTGCCATTGGTCACCCGATTGGTGCATCCGGTTGCCGCATTTTGGTGACTTTGCTGCACGAAATGCAGCGCAGCAATGCCAAAAAAGGCTTGGCCGCGCTGTGCATCGGCGGCGGCATGGGCGTGTCGTTGGCCCTTGAGCGTGCTTAATCACCGCGCTTGATCAACGCGCTCAATCAGCGCAATAAAGCATTCATCTCTCAGAATAAAAATTTTCACAGCACTCATAACTAAGGAGACAAAAAATGAGCCAAAAAGTAGCGTACGTCACAGGTGGTATGGGCGGCATCGGAACCGCGATTTGCCAACGCCTGCACAAAGAGGGCTTCAAAGTCATCGCAGGCTGCGGACCCACACGCGACTTCAACAAATGGTTGGATGAGCAAAAAGCACTGGGCTTCACCTTTTACGCATCGGTCGGTAACGTCGGCGATTGGGACTCCACCGTCGAGGCGTTTGCCAAAGCCAAAGCCGAGCACGGTCCCATCGACGTGTTGGTTAACAACGCCGGCATCACCAAGGACCGCATGTTCTTGAAGATGACCCGAGAAGACTGGAGCGCGGTCATGAGCACCAATCTCGACTCGATGTTCAACGTGACCAAACAAGTTGTGCCCGACATGGTCGAGCGTGGCTGGGGTCGCATCATCAACATCTCGTCGGTGAACGGTGAAAAAGGCCAAGCCGGTCAAACCAACTACTCGGCTGCCAAAGCCGGTATGCACGGTTTCTCCATGGCTCTCGCCCAAGAGCTGGCCACCAAAGGCGTGACGGTCAATACCGTGTCGCCCGGCTACATCGGCACCGACATGGTCAACGCCATCCGTCCTGATGTGCTGGAAAAGATCGTGGCCACCGTGCCCGTCAAGCGCTTGGGCAAGCCCAGCGAAATCGCCTCCATCATTGCGTGGATGGCCAGCGACGATGGTGGCTACACCACCGGCGCTGACTTTGCGGTGAACGGCGGTTTGCACATGGGCTAAGCCTTTGTGAGAATCACGACGAAGCCCGCTACTTGGCGGGCTTTTTCATCTCTGTTTCTTTCATTTACCCATGGGCCTTGGTTAAGGGTCTGAAGCCTGCATGTTTCATATTCCTTTTGACGTACCAACGGCTTATTTAGTAGCCGGATTCTTATATGTGGCAATGCCCATCACCGCTTGGTTGGTCATGGGGGCAGGACGGTCCACTGCGGCCAGTATTTGGTGCCTAGGCGGCATCTCATTAGGCGTGGGTACTTTGTTCTTGGCGTTGCGTCGAGATTGGCCAGACTGGGCAATTTATGCGCTGACCAACGCGTTTTTTTATGCGGGTACTTTGTTTCACATTGCTGCTTTGCGTCTGGAGTTAGGCGAAAAACCCGCCTGGTCCATCAATTTGCTGGTGTTCACCGTGTTGATGTCAGGGCAGGAGTTTGTGCGTTTGGTCCTAGTCAGCCCTATGCTGCGTTTTTCTTGGATCCTGATGGGCATTTCTGTGATGCTGGGTTGGACGATGTGGTTGGCCTTTCGGCTTTACAAACATGAAGATTCGGTCAGCGCGCGTTGGTTGGCCTACGTGCACGGCTTTACGGCCACGGTGCTTTTGTTGCGTGTGGTTCGTGTCTTGGCGGGTATGACCTTGCCCGACCCTCTCACGCCCACTTGGGACAGTGCATTAACGACTTTAGGCATGTGTGTCATGTCGGTGTTTGGAAGCGTGGCGATTTTGGGCTTGTACCTTGAACGGTCTACGAAGCGGGAGGTGGCCTCGGCCTTTGAGCGTGAGCAAAGCCAAGCTAGAAAACGCGTGGAGCATGAACTGGCCCACTTGGACCGACAACGCAGCATGGGCGAGCTTGCAGCGGCCATGGCCCATGAAATTTCACAACCGTTAACCGCTGTATCGGTTGAGTGTGGCTTGCTTCAGCGAGAGGTCGAGCAAGCCGATCCCCAGGTGAGGGGCTTGGTCGATCGCATAGGGCGCAATGTTGATCGTGCTGCGCAAATCTTGCATGGCATCCGCAATTTCATTCAACCGATTGAGCCAGAGCTAAAACCCTTGAGTGTGTTGAAAGTGATCAATGAAGTCTTGCAAATGCTGCCAATCAGTGCCAAGGGCTCAGCTGCGTCCATCATTTTGCAGGCCGACAATGCAGTGCCTTGTGTGCGGGGAGATTTTGTACAGCTGTCCCAAGTGGTCTTGAACATTTTGCGTAATTCAGAGCAGGCTCAGACACCTGACACACCCCTGCAGATTGTGTTGCGCCTGCAGTCCATAGAAGGATTTGTGCGTCTGTCTATCGAAGACGACGGACCGGGTTTTTCTTCTGAGGCGTTGGTGAGTGCAGGTCAAGCGTTTTCGACCACCAAGACGGGCGGCATGGGCATTGGCATTGCCATATCGCGACGCATCATCAAGTTGCATGGCGGCACCTTGCATGTGGGCAACAGAACGGATGGCGTTGGTGCGCGGGTGTGCCTCGATTTACCTGTCTTTAAAGAGACCCATTAACCGGGTTTGCTTGCGAGCCCTAACTGTTCCAGTTGCAGCGCTAGGTGTTGCAACGACGTCACTTCCATCTTCTCCAAAATGCGCGCTTTGTGCACCTTCACTGTGGCTGTACTGATGGACAAATCGATGGCGATTTTTTTGCTCAAACAGCCTTGTCCCAGTAGACCGCACACTTCTTTTTCACGCGCTGTGAGACTGTCATATTTGGCACGCAGTGAGCGTTGCTGAGCCGTGTTTGTCGATTGCTTGCGGTCTTTGTCCAGACCCAATTCGATGGCAGCCAGCAAATCGTTCAGATTGAAAGGCTTAAATAAAAAGTCCAACGCGCCTTGCTTCATCCCCTGCACGATTTCACTGCTCATTGACTCGCCGCTGATGAAAACGATGGGGGTTTGGCGGCCAATCTCTTGAAGCCGTTGCTGTAACTCCACCCCCGACATAGTGGGTAAGCGCATGTCCAACAAGATCACGGCAGGTGAGACAGGCATGGAGTTCTGCAGAAAAATCAGTGGGTCGCTGTAAACCTCAGTGGTGTAGCCCAGCCGATTCAAGGTCTCACCCAATGTGGTGCAAATGACTGGGTTGTCATCGATAACGTAAACGTGCTTCATGCCGAATGTCTGTAATTTTTATTCTTGGATCCTAGGTTTGGCCTCGCCCTTTGGCTATTAGCTCTTGGGCTATTGCCTGTGATGTTTGATGTTTTATCGCTTAGAAATTTGAGAAATCAGCCCTAGAGCTAATGGCTGAAATCGCTTTGATTTGTTAACTTCTCAAGGTTTGTCAAATTAAATGAAATAACTGTAATTTTCACAAAATTATTAGTAATTAATTTAATTTGATATTGATAGATTGACCTTTCAAATATTTGCGCACATTAAATTGACCATGACTACGCCAAGCAACGCCCCCGAAATCAAATTGCAGCTTTTGACAAAAAATAGCAAAAGCGGCAAAACTCAGAAAAGCTTTGACGTAGTCCCAGGTACTGGCGATGCGGGCGAGCCTTTGCGTATCAAGGCCGAGTCAGCCACCCGCTACGAGTTGTTAGACCCCAAACGCGACCGTGCCCCAGAGCATGTGCGTGCCAAACGCGCCGGCCGCGATTTGCAGATTTTCTTTGAAGGCTCCGTCGAAGCCGACATCATCATCGAGCAGTACTACGACGAGGCGATTGTTGAATTTCCCAAAGACAGCCTGACCGGCATCTTGCCCAAAGGTGATCTGGCCATCTATGTCATCGATGAAGGGCTGCACCCCGCGTTGACTACGCTAGAAGGCAACGTCACCCCCATCATCTTGCTCGAAAACGTGGCTTGGTTGCCGCATTGGTGGGCTGGCGTGGCCGCCGTTGGCATTGCTGCCTTCCCGCACGGTGAAGCGGCCGTTGCGCCACCCGGTGTGCCTACCGCCGATTTGGCCGCCACCAGCGACACGGGGGTCAGCAACTCCGACCACATCACGGGCGACACCACGCCCACCATCACAGGCACGGGTGTGGCTGGTAACACCATCAAAGTCACCATGCCAGGTACTGGCGAAGTGCTCACCACGGTGGTGGGCGCCGATGGCACTTGGAGCGTCACGCCGACCCAGGCCTTGGCTGTGGGTTTGGTCGGCAACGTCAGCGTCGTTGCCCTCAACTCGGCGGGCGTGGCCAGCGTTGCCACCGTCGTTCCGCTGACCATTGTGGGTGACTTGGTCATCACAGGCAGCGTGGCCGCAGGCCCGGTCTACGCAGGCGTCAGCCTGTATGCCTATGACGAAAACGGCGTTTTGCTGGGCGAAGCGGCCATTCAAAGCGACGGCACCTACAGCATTGCCACGCCTGCGCGCGGCGACTACCGTGGCACGGTGTTGCTCAAAGTCGTCGATGCCAACGCTGCATCGGCCAACTATCTGGACGAAGTCACGGCTGCAAGCAAAAGCTTGAACACTGAGTTGCGCGCCATGGGCTTGGCCCAAGTGGGCCAAGCGCAGTTCAGCGTCAGCGGACAAAATTCGCACCTCATCATCAACATCACGCCGCTCACCGAACTGGCTGTTCGCCAAGCCGGTGTGACAGGCAACACACCCGCCAGCGCGAGCGCCGCGCAAACCGCCAACACCAACGTCGCCACCGCTTTTGGCTTGAGCGGTGTGGACATCACTGGCGATGTCACCCCCACCAACAGTGCCAGTTTTGACGCCCGCAATGGCCTGAGCAACGCTGAAAAATACGGCATCGCCCTGACCAAACTCTCGGGCTTGGACAGCCTCAACGCCGGCAACATGAGCACCTCGCTCGATCTGCTGGCCGCCAACTTGAGCGGTGCCGCCTTGAGCACTGCCGGCGCCACCTTGGTGGACCAAGGCCGTGCCCAAGCCTTGAGCAACCTCAAAACGCCTGCTGCTCCTACGTTTTCAGCGGGCACGGGCGACACCGACAGCAACACCTTGCTCAACCGCCAGTTGCTGGGTGACATCGTTGTCACCGCACAAGAGCTCGACAGCACGGGCCACCTCATCGTCAGCGGTACGGCCTTGCCCGGCGTGACCCTGACCGTCACGATGCCTAACGGCCAAACCCAACAAACTGTGGTCGATGCCACGGGCCACTTCAGCTTGACCTCAACCACCGTGCAACCCGTGCTCGACGCCCCAGTCAAGGTGGTGGGTGCCGATGCGCTCAGTGCTCCTGTGGCCAACGCCGCGCCGAATGTGCCTGTGATTGACACGGGTAACGGCAAAGTCATCACCGGTAGTGCCGATCCAGCCACCGTTGTCACTGTCAAAGATGCCGCGGGACATGTGTTGGGCACCGCAGTCGCCGATGCCTTGGGCTATTGGAGCCTCACACCCGCGACACCACTGACCAGCGTGACACCGCTCACCGCCAGCGCCGTAGACCCTGCTGGCAACGCCTCGGGGCCTGGTGCTGGTGTGACCGACCCCAACGCGGTGGTGATCGCCATACCTGAAGCCAGCGATGGTTATGTCGATGCCGCAGAAAAAGCCTCCGGTGGTGGTGTGCCCATCGACGTCAGTTTGCCGGCCAACGCCGCTGTGGGCGATGTCATCAAGAGCGTGGTCACGCTGCCCAACGGCACCACCATCACACTGACCAAGGTGCTCAACGCCACCGATGTCACGGCGGGTCACATCAGCCAGCTTATGGGCCCCGCAGAGCTTCCTGTGGATGGTCTGTACCAAGTTTCTTCCACCCGCACCAATGCCCAAGGCACCAGTGCGCCCAGCTTGCGCAGCTTCTTGCTCGACACGGGTGTGCCCGACGCACCGGTCATTGCGCCTAGTAATGGCCAAATCATCACCGGCACGGCAGAGCCTGGCACCACCGTCACCGTTTTGGATGCCCTGGGCAATGTCATTGGCACCGCTGGCCCCGTGGGCCCAGGCGGCAACTGGACCCTCATCCCCCTCACGCCACTGGCCGACAACGCCACCCTCACGGCCACTGCGGCAGACCCCGCAGGCAACACCAGTGGTCCAGCCGCAGGCGTGGTCGACACGGGCGCACTGTTGATCACCGGTGCCATCGACAACTTGGGCCCCCGCACGGGCTTGCTCAGCGACGGTGCTTACACCAACGACACCACCCCGCAACTCACCGGTAGCTTGGGCACGCCCTTGGCACCGGGCCAAACCTTGGCCATTTACCGCGAAGGCGTCTTTGTTGGCAATGCCACCGTCAATGGCAACACCTGGACTTTCCAAGACGGCTCCACCGCACCTTTGGCTGACGGCCCCTACGCCTACGAAGCCAAAATCCAAAACGGCAGTACCGTCATTCAGTCGTCGGGCGTGTTCAACCTCATCGTGGACAACGCACCCTCTACCCCTGGCGTCATGATTCCTGACGCCCCCAATGGCGTCAGCAACACCGAATCCACCGACGGCGTGGCCCTGCGCATCAGCTTGCCGCAAGACGCGGCCGTGGGCGACATCCTCACCACCGCCATCACCTTGCCCGATGGCAGCACCTTGACCCGCCCCACCGTGCTGACCCAAGCCATGCTCACGGTGGGCACGGTGGTGCAAACCGTCACCAATGCCGAGCTCGGCGGTCCCGTTGCGGGCGGCTACCACGACGGCAACTGGACCACCGCCACCACGCTCACCGACATGGCCGGCAACGTCAGTGCGCCCCAACACGATGGCTTCCGTTTGGCCGCCAATGCGCCCAGCCTGACGCTGGACACCATCGCGGGCGACAACATCGTCAACGCCACAGAAAAAGCAGGGGACTTGCCGATCACTGGCAGCACCAGCGCAGAGCCAGGTCAAGCCGTCAAGATCACCTTGGTCGACGCCAATAACCAGCCCATCGGCACCTACTACACCACCGTCAAAGCAGACGGTACTTTTGCACTCAACATCCCGCAGGCCGACTTGCCGGCCGATGGCCACTACAGCGTTTTGGGCGATGTCAGCAACAGCGCTGGTACACCGGCGGTGCAGCAAACGCACGCCTTGCTGATCGACACGGTGGCCCCTGTGGTGACTGTCACCAGCGTGGCGGGCGACGCCGTAGGCAGCGCCGGCGATGGGTTGTTCGATGGCACCGAACGTGGCTTCGATGCCACCACCTACGCCTTGAGCAACACTGTCACCACGCCGCCTGTCATTCAAGGCACCACCGATGCCGAAGTGGGGCAGTCCGTCACCGTGGTGCTCAACCATGTGACCTACACCACCACTGTACAAACCGGCGGCACTTGGGCCATCACCCTGAGCCAAGCCGACGCCAAAACCTTGGTGCACGGCAACACCTACGCCATTGCAGTCAGCGTCAGCGACGTGGCTGGTAACACCGCTACGCCCGACACCAACAACGCGCTGGTGGTCAACATCGCGCCACCCGATGTCCCCACCATCGACCAACAATTCGCCAGCAGCCTCACGCCCATCGTCACCGGTGGCGCGCAAAAGCTGGCCAACGGCAGCCCGATCGCGCTGGCCAACGGCGACACCCTCAGCTTCACGCTCAACGGCGTCACCGTCACTGCCACGGTTGACAGCACGCAAGCCAGTGGCACCAGCTTGCCTAGCGTCAGCTACGA
The DNA here is from genome assembly GCA_947371915.1 of Comamonadaceae bacterium. Lineage (GTDB taxonomy): Bacteria > Pseudomonadota > Gammaproteobacteria > Burkholderiales > Burkholderiaceae_C > Limnohabitans. The sequence continues at coordinate 22,866 of CANBRM010000007.1, forward strand.
CCCAAGCACCAAAGCGTGGAGCCTCAACACCGCCATCGCCGCCAGCTTCGGCTTGGCGACGGCCCAAACTTATGACGTGCAAGTCAGCGTCACCGCCGCTGGCATTCCGGCCCGCAACGACATCAGCACCGGCGAGTTGATCCTCAACACGGCTGCACCCACCATCACGCTCAACCCTATCTCGCCCGATGCGAGCGGCCACAGCGTCATCAGCGGCTTTGAGCAGAACCAAAGCCTCACACTCACCGGCACCACCAACGCCGAAGCGGGACAAACCGTCACCTTGACTGGCTTGGGTGGGCAAACCTACACCGCCATCGTGCAAGCAGGCGCCAACGGTGGCCCCAACACCTTCAGCATTCCCGTCACCGGCGCCGTCATCAGCGGCCTGGCCGACGGCAGTCTGAACCCACAGGTCAGCGTCACCAACGTGTTTGGTTTGACGGGCACCGACAGCGAGCCGCTGTTGATCGACACCACCGCGCCTAGCGCTCCTGGCGTTGTGTTGCCTGAGTCGAGCAGCGGCGTCAACGCCGCAGAAGCCGCCAGTGCAGGAGGCACGCCGCTCAACATCACCTTGCCTGTGGATGCGGCAGCTGGCGACACCGTCACCACCGTGGTCACCAAAGCCGACGGCAACACCTTGGTCTTGCGCCATGTGCTCACGGCCGCCGACATCACCGCCGGCAACATCAGCCAGGTCATTGCCACCGCCGACCTGAATGTTGACGGCAACTGGACCACCAGCACCGTCATCACCGACCCCGTCGGTAACAGCAGCCCAGCCCAAGCCGGCGCCTTCGTGCTTGACACCCAAGCTCCCAGTGCACCCGGTGTCACCCTGCCAGAGGCCAGCTACGGCGTGAATGCTGCCGAAGCCGCCAGCGTGGGCGGCACGCCGCTTGACATCAGCTTGCCTGGCGATGCCGCTGTGGGCGACGTGGTCACCAGCACCATCACCTTGCCCGATGGCACCCACTTGACGCTCACCAGCGTGCTCAGCGCCGCAGATTTGGCGGCGGGCACCATCACCCAAGTCATCCCTACCACCGCACTCACGGTGGATGGCACTTGGACGACCAGTACCACCTTGACCGACTTGGCAGGCAACACGGGCCCAGCCCGCGCCGGTAGTTTTGTGCTCGACACCACAGCGCCTGCCGCTGCTGCGGCCGACGTGGCTGCGGCCAGCGACACCGGTGTGAGCAACACCGACAACGTCACCGCCGACAACACGCCCACCCTCAACGGCACGGGCATTGCCGGTGACACCATCACCGTCACCATGCCCGGCACCGGCGAAGTGCTGACCGCTGTCGTGGCCGCCAATGGCACATGGAGTGTCACGCCCACCCAAGCCTTGGCCGACGGCACTTATACGGTGCTGGTCACCGCGACCGACCCCGCTGGCAACGCCAGCCTCGCCAGTCAAGTGCCTCTGACCATCGACACCACAGCTCCTGTGGCCCCCACGATCGACTTGGTCGCCAGCAGCGACACCGGTGCCAGCAACACCGACAACATCACCGCCGACAACACGCCCACCCTCAGTGGCAATGGTGTGCCCGGTGACACCATTCAGGTCTACAACGCCCAAGGCCAAGTGGTCGCCACCGCTGTGGTCGACGGCAACGGCAATTGGACCGCCACACCCGCTAGCGCCTTGCCCGATGGTGTGAACAACCTCATGGCCAAAGCGACTGACGCAGCCGGCAACCAAGGCCCCGGCGCGCCGCTGGCCATCACCGTTGACACCTCCGCACCCGCAGCACCCGTGGCCGATGTCGCCGCGTCGAGTGACTCGGGCGTGAGCAACACCGACAACCTGACCAACGACACCACGCCCACCATCAGCGGCACCGGTACGGCAGGCGACACCATCACCGTCACGTTCCCAGGCGGCGAAGTCAAAACAGCGGTGGTTGCTTCGAACGGCACTTGGAGCGTCACACCGGTCAATCCGCTCGCCGACGGCTTGCAAAACGTGAGCGTTACCGCCACCGACCCGGCTGGCAACACCAGCCCCGCTGCGATCGTGCCCGTGACCATCGACACCACCGCGCCCGCCGCCCCTGTGGCGGACGTGGCCGCTGCCAGCGACACCGGCAGCAGCAACACCGACAACATCACTTCTGACAACACGCCCACCATCAGCGGCACCGGCACAGCGGGTGACACCATCACCGTCACCATGCCCGGCACGAACGAAGTGCTCACTGTGGTTGTTGCCTCGAACGGCACTTGGAGCGTCACACCGTTGCAAGCCTTGGCCGATGGCACGGCCAACGTCAGCGTGACCGCCACCGACCCCGCAGGCAATGTCAGCCCCGCCAGTTGGGTGCCCGTCACCATTGACACCACGGCACCCGCTGCGCCCACGGTCAACCCCCTCATCACCAACGACAGCACGCCTGTGCTCACAGGTACAGCCACACTGGGCGTGGGCGAAAGTCTGCAACTCACCGTGAACGGTGCCACCTACAACGTGACCGTGGGTGTGGGCGGTAGCTGGACCTTGAACACCGGCACCGCCACGCCAGCCAGTGGCACTTTGGGTAGCTTCGTCAGCGGCACCCGTTACCCCGTCACGGCCACCACCACCGACGCCGCTGGCAACGCCACCATCGATGCCAGCACCAACGAACTGCTGTTCGACAACACTGCGCCGTCCACCCCCACGGTGGACGCCTTGGTCACCAACGACAGCACGCCGCTCATCACCGGCACGGCCAATTTGCTGGCCGGTGAAACGCTCGCTGTGACCGTCAACGGTGCTACATACGCTGTGACCGTTGCCAGCAATGGCACTTGGAGCTTGGACACGGGCACAGCCACGCCTGCCAGCGGCACGCTAGGCGCCTTCGTCAACGGCACGCGCTACCCCGTCACAGCCACGATCACCGATCAGGCCAACAACGCGTCAAGCGACACCACCACCAACGAACTGTTGTTTGACACCACAGGTCCGTCTGCACCTGCGGGCGATGTGGCTGCGGCCAGCGACACCGGCAGCAGCAACACCGACAACCTCACTAGCGACACCACGCCCACCATCGTGGGCACAGGCACGCCCGGCGACACCATTAAGTTGTATGCGCCCAATGGCACCACCTTGCTGGGCACCGCCGTGGTGGATGCCGCAGGCAACTGGGCCATCACGCCCACCAGTGCCTTGCCTGAAGGCGCCAACGCATTGCAAGTGACCGCCACCGACCCTGCTGGCAACACCAGTGCCCCCGGCACTGTGCCTGTCACCATCGACATCACCGCCCCCGCAGCGCCGACGGCTGTGCTTAACCCTGCCAGCGACAGCGGCGTGCAAGGCGACAGCATCACCAGCGACAACACGCCCACCATCAGCGGCACAGGCGTGGCGGGTGACACGATCACCCTCAAAGACGCCAATGGCAACGTCATCGCCACCGCGGTGGTCGCGCAAGATGGCACGTGGCAGGCCACGCCCGCCAACGCGCTGCCCAACGGCTTGAACAACCTCAGCGTCACGGCCACCGACCCAGCCGGCAACACCAGCGCACCTGCTGCGCTGCCCATCACCATCGACACCACCGCGCCAGTCGCACCCGTGGCCGCCTTGGCTGCGGCCAGCGACAGCGGCATTGCAGGTGACAGCATCACAAACGACAACACGCCCACCATCACGGGCACCGGCACTGCGGGCGACACCATCAAGCTGTATGCACCCGATGGCACCACGTTGCTCGGGACGGCCGTGGTTGCCTCGAATGGCAGCTGGAGCATCACGCCCACCGCCGCTCAGCCCGATGGTCTGAACAACTTCAAGGTCAGCGCCACCGACGCGGCTGGCAACGTCAGCCCTTGGGCGACGGTGCCTGTCACCATCGACACCGCCGCGCCTGCCGCCCCAGCGGCCGACGTGGCCGCCCTCAGCGACACAGGCAGCAGCAACACCGACAACATCACCGCCGACAACACCCCCACCATCAGCGGTGGCAGTGCCACACCTGGTGACACCATCACCGTCACCATGCCCGGCACCGGCGAGGTGCTGACCGCTGTGGTCGCTGCCAACGGCAGCTGGAGCGTCACGCCCACGCAAGCAGTGGCCGATGGCACCGCCAACGTCTCGGTCACAGCCACCGATCCGCAAGGCAACATCAGCGCGGCCACCTTGGTGCCTGTCACCATCGACACCACCGCACCAGCTGCGCCTGTGGCGCGTCTGGACAACGCCAGCAACAGTGGCCTGACCACTGACAACATCACCAACGACAGCACACCGTTGCTCAGCGGCACGGGTGTGGCGGGTGACACCATCACCATCAAAGATAACCAAGGCCAGACCTTGGGGACTGCGGTGGTCGCCAGCAATGGCACTTGGAGTTTCCAGACCACGGTCGCTTTGCCTAATGGGCTGGTCAACTTCCAATTCACGGCCACCGATGCCGCAGGCAACGTCAGCGCACCCGCCACTTTGCCGGTGGTCATCGACACCGTTGTGGCGGCACCCGCCATGGACCCCACCAATGGCAAAGGCAACATCGCCGGCACCGGCGAGCCCGGTGCCACCGTGACCGTAGTCGATGCCAGCAACACCGTCATCGGCACCACTGTGGTGGCCGCTGACGGCACTTGGTGCATCACGCCCAGCGCCATCGTGCCCAATGGCACAACCCTCTCAGCCAGCCAGACCGATGTGGCCGGCAACAACAGCACCCCTGGGACGGTCTTGGTGGACAACAACGTCCCGAGCGTGAACCCCAGCAATGGCACCGTCATCACAGGCACCGGCAAACCCGGCGACCAGATTGCGCTGACCCTGCCCGATGGCACCCCCATTCGTGACGCCAGCGGTGCTCCTCTGGTGGTCACCGTTGCGCCGAATGGCACTTGGTCTGGCACGCCCGGCACCCCCTTGGCCGACGGCACCTTGGTCAAAGCCACCGACACCACCAACCACCTGTCCGACACGGGCGTGGTCGACGCCGTAGCACCCACCACGCCGTTGGGCGATGTGGCCGCCGCCAGCGACTCTGGCGTGAGCAACACCGACAACATCACCTCAGACACCACGCCTACCATCGTGGGCACGGGCACAGCTGGCGACACCATCAAGCTCTATGCACCTGATGGCACGACTTTGTTGGGCACTGCCGTGGTGGCTGCTGATGGCACTTGGGCCATCACGCCCACCAACGCTTTACCGCAAGGTTTGAACAACCTGAAAGTCACGGCCACCGACGCCGTGGGCAACACCAGCGCTCCTGGCACGGTCCCCGTCACCATTGACAGCACTGCGCCTGCGGCACCGGTTGCCGACGTGGCCGCTGCCAGCGACACAGGCAGCAGCAACACCGACAACATCACCAGCGACAACACGCCGACCATCAGTGGCACAGGCACGGCAGGCGACACCATTACTGTCACTATGCCCGGCACGAACGAAGTGCTCACTGCTGTTGTTGCCTCAAACGGCACTTGGAGCGTCACACCGCTGCAAACCTTGGCCGATGGCACGGCCAACGTCAGCGTGACCGCCACCGACCCCGCAGGTAATGTCAGCGCGGCTAGCTTGGTGTCCGTCACCATCGACACTACTGCACCGGCCGCACCTGCCGCCGATGTGGCTGCAGCCAGCGACACCGGCAGCAGCAACACCGACAACCTGACTTCAGACAACACGCCTACTATCAGCGGGGCAGGGGCCACGCCTGGCGACACCATCACCGTGACGATGCCTGGTACCAACGAGGTTCTCACCGCAGTGGTTGCTTCTGACGGCACATGGAGCGTCACCCCCACCCAAGCCTTGGCCGATGGCACCGCCAACGTGCGCGTGACCGCCACCGACCCCGCAGGCAACACCAGCGCGGCCACCTTGGTGCCCGTCACCATCGACACCACAGCGCCAGCCGCACCCGCCGCTGACGTAGCCGCGGCAAGCGACACCGGCAGCAGCAACACCGACAACATCACTTCTGACAACACGCCTACCATCAGCGGGGCAGGGGCTACGCCGGGTGACACCATCACCGTCACCATGCCCGGCACCAATGAGGTGCTCACCGCCGTTGTGGCCAGTAATGGCACATGGAGCGTCACACCGCTGCAAACCTTGGCCGATGGCACAGCCAACGTCAGCGTGACCGCCACTGACCCCGCAGGCAACACCAGCGCGGCCACCTTGGTGCCCGTCACCATCGACACCACCGCGCCAGCGGCACCTGCTGCTGATGTGGCTGCGGCCAGCGACACGGGTAGCAGCAACACCGACAACATCACTTCGGACAACACGCCCACCATCAGCGGCACCGGCACGGCAGGCGACACCATCACCGTCACCATGCCCGGCACCAACGAAGTGTTGACAGCCGTGGTTGCCAGCGATGGCACTTGGAGCGTCACACCGCTGCAAGCCTTGGCCGATGGCACAGCCAACGTCAGCGTGACCGCCACCGACCCCGCAGGCAATGTCAGCCCCGCCAGCTTGGTGCCTGTCATCATCGATACCGCAGCGCCTGCAGCTCCCGTGGCCACGCCTGTGACAACGGCAGACCTCACACCGACCCTCACCGGCACCGCCACTTTGGCGGCCGGTGAAACTTTGCAAGTCACCGTGAACGGCGCCACCTACGCTGTGACCGTGGCCAGCAATGGCACTTGGGCACTCGACACCGGCACGGCCACACCCACCAGCGGCACCTTGGGCAGCTTTGTCAACGGCACCAGCTACAACGTGGTGGCCACGGCCATTGATGCGTCGGGCAACCGCACCAGCGACGTCAGCACCGCCGAGCTGACCATCGACACCACCTTGCCCGCATCTCCTGTGGGTGATGTGGCCGCTGCCAGCGACACCGGCAGCAGCAACACCGACAACCTCACCAGCGACAACACACCGACCATCAGTGGCACCGGCGCGGCAGGCGACACCATCAAGCTCTACGCCCCCGATGGCACCACCTTGCTGGGCAGCGGGGTTGTGGCATCTGACGGCACGTGGACCATCACACCGACCAGCACCTTGCCGGACGGCCTGAACAACCTGGTCATCACCGCCACCGATGCGCAAAACCGCGTCAGTGCCCCAGCTGTGGTGCCTGTCACCATCGACACGACCCCACCAGCAGCACCCGCTGCTGACGTGGCTGCTGCCAGCGATACCGGCAGCAGCAACACCGACAACATCACCCGCGACAACACACCGACCATCAGTGGCACCGGTACGGCAGGCGACACCATCACCGTCACCATGCCCGGCACGAACGAAGTGCTCACTGCGGTCGTTGCGTCTGACGGCACATGGAGCGTCACACCGACCCAAACCTTAGCCGATGGCACAGCCAACGTCAGCGTCACTGCCACCGACCCTGCAGGCAACATCAGCTCGGTCACCTTGGTGCCCGTCACCATCGACACCACTGCGCCAGCCGCTCCTGTGGCTGACGTGGCCGCTGCCAGCGATACCGGCAGCAGCAACACCGACAACATCACCCGCGACAACACGCCCACCATCAGCGGCACCGGCACGGCAGGCGACACCATCACCGTCACCATGCCCGGTACGGGCGAAGTACTGTCCGCCGTGGTGGCCAGCAACGGCACTTGGAGCGTCACACCGCTGCAAGCCTTGGCAGATGGCACAGCCAACGTCAGCGTGACCGCCACCGACCCCGCAGGCAATGTCAGCCCTGCGAGTACCGTGCCCGTCACCATCGACACTGCAGCGCCTGCCACCCCCGTGGTCACGCCAGTGAGCACCAACAGCACCACACCGACACTCAGCGGTACAGCCACCTTGGCTGCGGGCGAGTCACTGACCGTGACCGTCAATGGCGCCACCTACAACGTGACAGTCGCCAACGATGGCACCTGGAGCTTGAACACTGCCACGGCCACACCTGCCAGCGGCACTTTGGGTGCATTCGTCGCCGGTCAGAGCTATTCGGTGCTCGCCACAGTCACCGACACGGCTGGCAACGCCACCACCGACACCAGCAGCAGCGAGCTCACCATCACGCAGCCTGCGCCGGCCACACCCGCCGCACCTGACATGACCGCCGCGACCGACAGCGGCAGCAGCAGCACCGACAACATCACCAACGACACCACGCCCGACTTCGCCGTCACAGCGCCACCTGCCGGTGGCAGCGTGGTGTTGCTGGTCGACGGGGTTGAGGTGCCTGCCGTGTACAACAGCAGCACCGGCACTTTGACGCCTGTCAGCCCGCTGGCCGACGGCCCACACGCCATCACTTACACCGTGGTTAGCGCCGCAGGCATTGCCAGTGCGGCTAGCCCCAGCTTGCCCATCGCCATTGACAACACGGCACCCGGCGTGCCGACTGTGGCCATTGCCGAAGCGGCCGGTGGCGTCAGCGCTGCCGAAGCCGCCAATGGCGTGCAAATGGCCATCACCGTGCCATCCAACGCCAAAGTGGGTGATGTGTTGACCACCGTAGTTGCCGCGCCTGACGGCACCACCAGCACCTTGAGCTACACCTTGTTGGCGGCCGATTTGCCAGCTGCGCAAGGCGGCACTAACACGGGGGCAGGGCCTTACACCGTGGCGCAAACCGTACCTTTGAGCACCTTGCAGCCCGGCGGCGGCGCATATTTGGACGGCGCTTGGACCACCAGCTCCACCCTGACCGACGCGGCGGGCAACATCAGCCCCGCAGCGGCCGACGCCTTCACGCTGGCGGGCAACATGCCCTCGGTGAGCATCGCCACCGTGGCCGGTGACAACACCATCAACGCCGCTGAAAAAGCCGGCGCCGTCGCCGTCAGTGGCAGCACCACCTTTGTGGAACCCGGTCAGACCGTCACCGTCAAGATGATGAGCGGCAGCGGTGTCTTGCACACCTACACCGCCGCCGTGCAAGCGGGTGGCAGCTACACCCTCAACATCCCATCGGCCGACTTGCCCGCAGATGGCAGCTACACCTTGACCGCGGATGTGACCAGCGCCTTGGGCGTGGCCGCTGCACAGGCCAGCCAAGCCCTCATCCTGGACGCCACTGCGCCCACGATCAGCGTCACCAGCGTGGCAGGCGACGCCGTCACGGGTGCGCAAAACGGCACATTCGATGCCGTCGAGCGCGGCGCACTCAACAGCGTTACCGTGACCACCAAGCCTGTCATCAGCGGCACCACCACCGCTGAAGCCGGACAAACTGTCACTTTCACCCTCAACGGTGAAACTTACACCACCACCGTGCAAGCGGGCGGCACATGGAGCAAGACCCTCACCGACGCCCAAGCCATCGCCCTTAAGCATGGCAGCACCTACGCCATCACGGCCATGGTCAGCGACGTGGCGGGCAACAGTGGCAGCGACACCGACAACAGTTTGGTCGCCAACATTGCGCCACCAGACACCCCTACCGTGGTCGAAAAGTTCACCGGCAGCTTGACGCCCACCCTCACCGGTTCGGCCAAAAAAGACGCTGGAGGCGGCAGCTTCATCGACTTGGCGGCAGGTGACACGCTCGCAGTCACGGTCAACAACGTGACCTATTCCTTGACCGTGGGCAGCACCAGCAGCCCCGCAGGCTTGACCTATGCCGCAGGCACTTGGAGCTTGGCCATCCCGGCCGGCAACATCACCACCACCGGAAACTACGAAGTGGCGGTGAGCGCCACTTCAGGGGGGGTGACCAAAACCGACATCACGGGCACCGAGCTCCACATCACCGCCACCGCGCCCACCATCACGCTGAACACCGTCAGCACCGATGGCAAGCTCAACCTGGCTGAAAGCGCACAGGCGCTGCCCATCACCGGCACCACCGACGCGCCGGTGGGCGCCACGGTGACCGTGACGGTCAACGGCGTCAACTACACCGCGCTTGTTCAAACAGGCGGCACCTTCATGGTCAGCGTGCCTGGCACAGCCGTGGCCGCCATTGCCAATGGCTCGCAAACCATCAGCGCTAGCGTGACCAACCAGTTCGGCCTGAGCGGCAGCGGCACCACCGGTCTGACGGTCGACAAAACCGCCCCTGCCGCCCCGGTGGGTGATGTGGCCGCAGCCAGCGACAGCGGCAGCAGCAACACGGACAACGTCACCAACGTGGTGCGCCCCGTCATCGTCGGCACGGCCGAAGCCACCAGCACCGTCAAGCTCTATGCAGCCGATGGCGTGACGCTCTTGGGCACCACTACCGCCGACGGCAGCGGCAACTGGAGCATCACGCCCAGCGCCAACCTCAACGAAGGCCTGAACAACCTCACCGTCACTGCCACCGACGCGGCTGGCAACACCAGTGCACCGGCCACCGTGCCCGTGACGCTGGACACCACCTTGCCCGCAGCACCCGTCGTGGATGCGCTGACCACCGGCAACACCCATCCCACCATCACCGGCACCGCCGTGCTGGCGGCAGGCGAGACGCTGCAAGTCACCGTCAATGGCGCGACCTACAACGTCACCGTGGGCAGCAACGGCACCTGGAGCCTGAACACCGCTACAGCCACACCGGCCAGCGGCACGCTGGGCACCTTCAGCAACGGCAGCTATGCCGTCACCGCCATCACCACCGACGCTGCAGGCAACACCCGCAGCGACGGCACCACCAACGAGCTGACCATCAACACCAGCCTGCCTGTGCTCACGGGTGGCCTGGCTGCGGCCAGCGACAGCGGCCTGGTGGGTGACAACATCACCAACAACACCACGCCCACCTTCAGCGGCCTGGGCACACCGGGCAGCACCATCAAGCTGTACGCGGCCAACGGCACCACCGTGCTCGGCTCCACCGTGGTGTTGTCTGACGGCACCTGGGCGGTCAAGCCCAGCGCAGCACTGGCCGCAGGCGTGCAAAACCTGAGCATCACCAGCACCAACCCAGCGGGCACCGTCATGGGCCCCATGGCCGTGCCGGTGACCATCGACACCGCAGCCACCATTACCATCGTCAGCGTGGCCGGGGATGCGGTGACCACCACAGCCGCGCCCACAGCGCCGCTCAACGGCACGTTCAGCATTGGCGAACGCGGATTTGACAGCACCACTTACACCCTCAACAACACGGTGGTCACGCGACCCGTCATCAGCGGAACGACCGACGCTGAAAGCGGTAGCACCGTCACCCTGACGCTCAACGGCAAGACTTACACCACCACCGTGCAAGCGGGCGGTACGTGGTCTTACACCCTGAGCGATACCGACGCCAAACTGCTCAACCACGGCAACACCTACGCCATCACGGCCAGCGTGACCGACATCACCGCCAACACCGGCACCGACAACAACAACGGCGTGGTCGTCAACATCGCACCGCCCGATGTGCCGACGGTGGTGAGCCAGCAAAACATCACCACGATGATCCCCACCATCACCGGTGTGGCCAACAAGATCGACAACCTGAGCAACACCATCCACCTGCAAACGGGCGATGCCCTGACCGTGGTGCTCAAAAACGCCACAGGCACGGCCTTGGCCACCTACACCCTGACCGTGGGTGCAGGCAACGTGACCACCGGCACCGGCGGCACCGGTTTGAGTGTCAACACCGAGTTGAGCTACGACAAAACCACCGGCATCTGGACGCTGGGCGGCGGCGATGGCATCCCTGCGGGCGTGTTCACCCGTGCAGGTGTCTACAACGTCGACGTCACATCGACCATCGCCAACGGTGGTGGCACCCTGAGCCGCAGCGATGTCAGCAGCTCTGAAATCAGCATCTTGCCGACTCCGCCGACCATCAACGCCACCGTGTGGGCGACGACAGGCGTGGGCAACAGCAGCAGCCTGACCGGTGTGCAAGAGGCGCTGTACGACCGCAACAGCACCACCTTCAGCGCCACTGCAGGCACGGTGGACAACCGTCTGTACTACAGCGAAGCCAGCTCGCCCAGCAACGCCACCGGCACCGTGGTGCGCGTGCAGTTGCCCAATGGCACGGGGTCTGTGCCCGTGGGCGCCGGCGACGTGATGACCCTGTCCTGGGACGGCGTGACCACCAGCACCGTGACCTTGAGCGCGACCGACGTCACCAACAAATACGTCGATGTCACCGTGCCTTACAGCCTGATCAGTGCCCAAAGCTTTGGCGACTTGACCGTGAGCGCCAAGCTCACCGTGGCCAACACATCGTTGTCGGCCAACTCGGCCACGCTGACCTCGACATATTTCTTTGACTTGCCTTTGGCCAACACCGGCGGTGTGCCGGGGGATAACTTTGGCTGGCAGATCAACGGCCGACCCAGTGACCGATTGGGTTACAAGTCCAATGGCTGGGCCCCAGGCATGGTGATGGTCGGTGACGTCAACGGGGACGGTTACGATGACATGGCCTTTGCAGCCAACAGCGTGCGAGGTAACCCCAATGCGGCGGGCTTCATCGTGTTTGGCAGCTCTGCACCGCAAAACGTGGACCTTTCAGCCATTGCCGCAGGCGGCTCGACACAAGGCTTCATGATCGCTGGCCTCACATCAACTTATGAAGGGTCGGTCATTGACCATGGCGACTTCAACGGCGATGGATTGGACGACGTCAGCTTCGCAGGTGATGGCTACAACATCATCGTTTACGGCAAAACCAACACCAACACGGTGCAAGTCAGCAGCTTGGGCACCACGGCGACCAGCAATGGCCTGAAGGTGACGGCTGGTGCTGGTCTGAACAACCTTGGCGACCTCAATGGCGATGGCATTCTCGATTGGGGCAGTTCAGTCGCCACACTCGTGACATGGCGTTCCTTTTACGCGAAATATGGCGTGGCCGATGCCACCAGCCTGACCGTCAACAGTGCTAGCCCTGATTTCACGCTCACAAGCGGAGACTACCTTTACAACGACTTTGCCCAAGGGGCCGACATCAACGGTGACGGCTACAGCGATTTGGTCTTGCGGGCAACGTCTTCGCAAACGGCGGGTGCTCCAACGCGAGCCGAAATTTATTTCGGCAGTGCTTCCGGCTTAAACCTGACGCAAGGTTATTGGATTACCGGCTTGGGAGGCTTCCAGGGCTACCTCATTGGCACGGGCGATATCAACGGTGATGGCAAGGCCGACATGGTCATGGCCACCGGTGGGCCCAATGTGTACGTCAACTACGGTAAGAGCGCCACGGGCAATTACAGCGTGACCGAACTGACCGTTGGCACCAGCAGCAACGGCTTCATGATCCAAGGGGTGACAGCGGGCAGCACACCGGATGTTTTCGGTCAAGCCAAAGTGGTGGGTGACTTTAACGGTGACGGCCTGGACGACATTGTGATCGGCCAACCAGCCATGACGCTCAACGGTGCCGTCAGTGGTGGTGGCTACCTGATCTACGGCAAGACCAGTTCCAGCACGGTCTACCTGACCGACCTGAAGGTGTCTGAAGGCTTCCGCATCGACGGAGTCTTGGGTGGTGACCAAGCGCTGACCGCCATCTCTGGCGGCGGCGACATCAACGGCGACGGCTTTGCTGACTTGGTCGTGTCCTCACCCATCGCCATCAGCACCAGCGCAGGCGGTGCAGGGCAGTCCCAAGCGGGTAACACCGCCACAGCCGGTACGGCTGGCGGTGTGAGCTACATCATCTACGGTGGGCCGAGCATCTTGAACCCCATGGTCTTCCAGGGCAGCCGAGGTGACTTGATTGGCACCAGTGCCGCCGAAACCCTGACGGGCACCAGCGGCAGCAACCAGATTGTGGCTGGGCAAGGCAACGACACCCTGGTGGGCGCAGGCGGCGCAGATGTGCTGTATGGCGGCCAGGGCAACGATGTGTTTTTGCTCAACACCGACAACGTGCGCAGCCTGGCCATCCGTGTGGGCAACGACACGCAAAAGATCGCCCACATCGATGGTGGCAACGGCATCGACACCATCCAGTTTTCCGAGTCGATGGTGATGAGCCTGCAAAGTGCGCGCACCTTGGTCGAGAGCGTCGAGCGTTTCAATATCGCAGGCACGGGTGGCACGCTGCAGATCGAATCGGGTCTGGATGTGAACCTGTTGACCGACTTCAACCAGTGCAGCACTGCCAACGGCTGGACTCTGTCGGGCACCGTGACCGGCTTTGATGGCTCGGTCAATTACCACCAAGTGGTGGTGGACGGCACCAGCAGCGACAAGCTGCGCTTGGGCGCTGACTTCGTCAAAGAAACCGGCACCGTGACCTACGCAGGCAGTGCGACCAGTGCCGGCGTGTACGACGTCTACACCAGTGCCACCACCCGCAGCCAGGTGCTGGTTAAGCAGGGCGTGCAACTGCTGCCGACGCTGCTGATGGCACCCGCAGTGACCTTGCCTGAAGCCGATTTGGTGTCGAGCTTTGGCTTCTTGTCGCTGACGGAGGCGCAAGACGCGGGCAGCCTGAATAACACCACCAGCGTGGCGGGTACACCCGTTTTGGTGTCACTGGCGAACACCGGCGCCAACCTGGGTGACACGGTGCGCGTGAACTGGCAAGACCAGTCTGCAGTGCTGTACACCATCACCGCAGCCGATGTGACGAACGGCTATGCGCGGGTCAGTGTGCCCACGTCGGTGCTGGTGGCCACGACAGCGGTGGGCACCAAAGGAACGGTGGGCCTGACGGCACAAGTGTTTGACGGCACCGGCGTGGCCATTTCGGCTGTGGGTGTCACCAGCGCGGTGGTGGACTTCAGTGTCACCCCGACCACGCCACCGCTCAACGCACCGATCATCGCTGCCTTGGGTTCCGCCACGACCAGCGCCATGACTGGCTTGAGCGAGGTGGTCAACACCAACGTCATTTACCGCAGTGCAGCGCTCGACGGTGTGCAGCTCAACGTGGTGCTCAAGACTGCGGCTGCCGCTGGCGACTGGATCAAGATCACCTGGGGCGATCAGGAGTACACCTACAAGTTCACCGCCGCGGTGGCGATCAACACGCCGACCACCATCACCGTTCCTTACTCGGTGGTGAATGCGCAGGGCGTGGGCACCTTCAATGTGTCGGTGCAGCAGTTCAAGGCCGATGGCGTGTCGGGCACCTCAATCGGTGCAGCCAGCACGGTCACTGGCGTCAAGTACGCGTTTGACATGCTGCCGAACGAAGCCAATAACGGCTTTGTGCTGCAAGGTGAGGCCAACTACAACTATGCGGGGTATGCGGTCTCCAATGCGGGCGACGTGAACGGCGATGGCTATGACGATTTGATCGTCGGTGCGCCTGGCGGTGCCAGCTACGCGGGCCGCAGCTATGTGGTGTTCGGTGCCAGCAAAATGGCCAGCCCCATTGCCTTGTCGGCTTTGACGGTGGTGGGCAACACCTTGGGTTTTGTGATCACCGGGACGGCGGTCAACGAATACAGTGGTTTCACTGTGACGGGTGGTGGTGACGTCAACGGTGACGGCCTGGCTGACTTGGTGGTGGCCAACGCTGCCAACTATGCTGTGGGTGCAGGCTGGTATCCGCAGGAGCTGTCCAGCGGCGGCACCACCAGCGCCACCTATGTGGTGTTTGGCAAGACCAGCACCACAGCGGTCAACTTGACGGCGCTGACGGCGGCCACCAACCTGACCAACACCGCCAGTGCACTGGGCTTCAAGATCAACACCACCGGCACAACATCTGCTGGCTGGAGCGTGAGCAACGCCGGGGATGTGAACGGTGACGGCTTGGACGATATTGTGGTGGCCAACCCCACATACAATGCGCGCGACGGTCGTGCTTATGTGATCTACGGCAAGGCCTCCGGTGCGGCTGTAGAGGTCAGCAGTTTGCCCGCGATTGGCGCCAACAACAGCAATGGCTTCATGATCACCGCCGACACCAACATTGGCACGTCGGCCACACCGGGGTTGTCCACTGTGAGCAGTGGCGACATCAACGGTGACGGCTACAGCGATCTGGTGCTGGGGGCCTGGTACACCGGTACCACCGCTGCGGGTGCAGACTCGGGCAGCGTGTTCGTCTTGTACGGGCAGCCGACCAACAATTCCATCGACATCAGCGCACTGACTGCAGCCGCCAACGGTCGTGGCTTCCGCATCATTGGTGAAGGCTATGCAGGCATGGACGTGGCCGGTGTGATGGACGTCAACGGCGACGGCTTGGCCGATGTGCTGTTGCAGGCGAACCAGGGCCTGGTGGGTACCTCCACCAACAAGGGCGCGGCCTGGGTGGTGTTTGGCAAGACCAACAACGACCCGGTCAACGTCTCGTCCGTCGAGGCGGGTGTGGGTGGTTTTGCCATCAACTTGGGACTGGACACCACCAACAACGGTGCTTTTGCGGTCAGCAGCGCCGGTGACTTCAATGGCGACGGTTTGGGCGACATCATCGTCACCCACCCCAACGCCAGCTATGTCAACAACGGCGTCACTGCAGCGTCGGCCGGTGCGGCCTACATTGTGTTTGGCAAGACCGGCACCGGCACCGTGCAGGTCAGCAGCCTGGACGGCAGTGAAGGCTTCCGCATCGTCAACCCCTATGCCAACGAATTCATGGGGAATGCGGTCAGCGGCGGCGGCGACATCAACGGCGACGGCTTTGACGATGTGATCATCGGCGACTACAAGGGTGACACCACCCTGACCGACAACGGCAAGACCTACGTGATCTACGGTGGCGTGAGCAACACGCAGTCCACCGTGTTCCAAGTCAGCAATGGCGACGCCATCGGCACCACGGGCAACGACACGCTGACTGGCACCACGGGTGCCAACCAGCTGGTGGGCGGCTTGGGCAACGACACCCTGATCGGTGGCGGCGGCGCAGACGTGTTGTACGGCGGTGCAGGCAACGACACCATCGTGGCCAACGCCGACAACCTCGCGCAGCTGGCATTGACCGGCACCAGCCAGAGCTTGATGCGCGTGGATGGCGGTGGTGGCATTGACACCTTCAAGCTCGATGGCGCAGGCCTGATGCTCGACCTGTCCAACATCAAGGGCGTGGCGATGCAAAACATGGAGAAGGTTGACTTGACCGGTTCCGGCAACAACACCCTGAAGCTGAACATGCACGATTTGCTGGAGAACTTCACCAGCGCCAACGTGTTCAACGCGGGCAACACCACCGGCGGCAACTTAGCCGCCACGGTGTCGCGCAACCAGCTGATGGTGGACGGCGATGCGGGCGACAAGGTGGTGCTGACCGACTTGGCCAACTGGAGCGGCCCAAGTGCCACGTTCGCCTATAACGGCCACACCTATGTGGGTTACAACTATGGCGCGGCGCAGTTGTTGATCGATCAAAACGTGGGGGTCTTTGCCGTCTGATATGGGGGATGAACATCGCAGCTTACTGAATGCAGGGAAGGAAGCGCTGCAAGCCGGAGACCTGGCTGCGGCGGAAACAGCTTTGGGCCAAGCGGTGGTGCAAGCCCCCGACTTGGCCGAGGCCCGGTTGTTGTGGGCGAATTGCGCTGCGCGGCAAGGGGATGTGCGCCAGGCGCGTGAGCGTTTTGCGGTTTTGCTGCGGCAACACCCTGGCTACTTCAGGGGTTGGCTGGAGGCCGGGCATTTGTCACGCCAGTTGGGGCGACAAACAGAGCTGATGCATTTTTATCGCACGGCCACGCAGGTGGCACCGCTGCATTGGGAGGGGTGGTTTTCATTGGCCTGTGCGCTGGAGGCGCAAGGCCAGTGGGACGAGGCAGCAGGGTGCTACCACCGCGCTTTGCCGCTGGCCACGCGCGCGCCTGAAGGTGAAGCGGTGGCGGTCAGCCATGTGCACCGCCAGATGGCCAAAGACCGTTTGGAGCGCGGCGATGCAGCGCGTGCGCTGGAGTCCATTCGCCAAGCCTTGGGCCTGATGCGGGTGGAGCAACCCGCGCCCGATGTGAATGTGGTCGCTGCGCTGCAAATTGATTTAGGCGATGTGCTGATGCGTTTGGGTTTGACCGATGCCGCACACCGCGCCTTTGAACAGGCGTCAGCGGCTACCCGTGAAGAGGTACTCACTCGCTTGGCCATGCAGTCGTTTCACCACAACCTGTGGCAAGAAGCGCAAGATGTGCTCAAGCGCAATGTGGCGCTGCACCCGGACAGCGCGTTGGCGCGGTGGAATTTAGCGCATTCGTATGTGGAAAGCTGGCAGATGGACGAGGCCTTGCAGACCTTGGCGCAAGCCGAGGCCATGGCACCTCAGCCGGGCGCCAAGTCAATGCGCGCCTCGATTGCTGGACGTTTGGGCGATGCCGATACGGCCATGGCCTTGTACCGCGAGCTGGCACAAGAGGAGGGCCCCGAGTCGGCCATGGGCTCGAGTGCGGCGATGAGCTCGCTTTACAGCGACAGCCTGACCGCCGAGCAGGTGGCCGAGTTGCACCGGAGCTTGTTTGCCGCACTGGGGCAGGGCGCACGGCCTCCACATGAGTTTGTCAATGCCCGTGAGCCGAGCAAGCGCATCAAGCTGGGTTTGCTGAGCGCAGATTTTCACCACCAACACCCTGTCAACATCTTCATGCAGCCGGTGCTGGCGCGGCTAGACAAGTCGCAGTTTGAGGTGACGATTTACAACGTGGGCGTGGCCCATGACGACCAGACGCAATTGGCCCGCAGCCGGGTAGACCATTGGGTGCAGGCCACCAGCTGGACGCAGGCGCAGCTGGCGCGGCGCATGCGTGACGACGGCATCGATGTGTTGGTGGACTTGGCGGGGCACACCTCGCACAACCGGCTGGTGATGCTGTCGCAACGCGTGGCCCCAGTGCAGGTGTCGTTTTTGGGCTATCCAGGGTCGACCGGTGTGCCTAACATTGACTGGTTGTTGGCCGACTCCGTGGTAGTGCCGCCTGAGCACGATCACCTGTGCACCGAGCGTGTGTACCGCTTGCCCCACACTGTGTTTTGCTACGCCCCCGAGGCCGAGTACCCCTACCCCGTGTACGACGCGGCCAAGGCCGAGCGCACACTGACGTTTGGGTCCTTCAACAACGTGCCCAAGCTGACGCCGCACACAATGGCGCTGTGGGCCAAGGTGCTGGCGCGGGTGCCGGGCTCGCGTTTGTTGCTCAAAGCGCCGAGTTTTAGGGATGAGTCTGCCATTCGGATTTTCAGAGAACGCTTTGAAAAACTGGGTGTGGACGCCAGCCACATCGAGTTTCGCGGGCCGGTGGGTTTGGCCGACATGATGACCGAGTACGCCGATGTGGACATTGCCTTAGACCCCGTGCCTTACAACGGCGGCACCACCACGCTACAAGCGATGTGGATGGGCGTGCCGGTGGTGGTCAAACAAGGAAACAACTTTGTTTCGCGCATGGGGGCGAGCTTCATGCGCGCCGCTGGGCTGCCCGAGTGGGTGGCCGACAGCGACGAGGCCTATGTGGACATTGCCGCGCGCATGGCGGCTGACCGACAAGCTTTGCTCACGCTCAAGGCGGGTTTGCGTGCACGCTTACAAGCAGCACCTGCTTGGCAGATCGACGCCTACGCGCAAGACATGGGGCAAGCTTTGCGCGCCATGTGGGCGGATTTTTGCCAAAAATCCGCTGCTGCCAGTTAGGTTTGAAAAAGCTTATTTGTCCAGCTTCACCATCTGCATGGCCGAGGCAATCAGTCCAGACACCTCAGTCATATTGCTGGGCACGATGAGCGTGGTCTTGGCGTCAGAGGCTACCTTGCCGTAAGCCTGCACCGCTTGCTCGGCAACTTTGAGTTGTACGGCTTGCTCGCCGCCGGGTTGGCGAATGGCTGCGGCAATGCGCTCAATCGCTTGGGCTGTGGCGTCGGCCACCGCGGTGATGGACGCGGCTTCGCCTTGGGCTTTGTTGATGGCGGCTTGTTTCTCGCCTTCTGATCGGGCAATGAAGGCCTCGCGCTCGCCGGTGGCAATGTTGATTTGCTCTTGGCGACGACCTTCAGAGGCGGCGATCAAGGCGCGCTTTTCACGCTCTGCCGTGATTTGCGATTGCATGGCGTGCAAGATTTCTTTGGGTGGCGTGAGGTCTTTGATCTCGTAGCGCAGCACTTTCACGCCCCAGTTCAGCGCGGCTTCGTCAATGGCAGCCACCACTTGCGCGTTGATGATGTCGCGTTCTTCAAAGGTCTTGTCGAGTTCGAGTTTGCCAATGACGCTGCGCAAACTGGTTTGTGCCAACTGTGTGACCGCCATGATGTAGTTGGACGAGCCGTAGCTGGCCAAACGCGGGTCGGTCACTTGGAAATACAAAATGCCGTCGACTTGCAGCTGCGTGTTGTCGCGCGTGATGCAAATCTGGCTGGGCACGTCGAGCGGAATTTCTTTGAGGCTGTGCTTTTGAATCACGTTGTCGATGAAGGGCACCACAAAGTTGAGGCCCGGGGTGAGGCTGGCGTGGTACTTGCCCAGCCGCTCGACCACCCAAGCGTTTTGTTGGGGGACGACTTTCACCGTTTTGACGATGAACAAAACAGCGATGGCTAAAAAGAGAATGGCGATTTCCATGTGCGGACCTTTGTGAGACGTTAAATTTTTTCGAGCACCAAGCGGCTGCCTTCGATGGCCACGATTTTGTGCAGCCCTGATTCGAGGGGATGGGCAAGGGCGTGGGTTTGACAGCTGGCCGCCCACACGGCACCGCGGTGCTTGATGTGGCTGAGGCCTTGTTCATCCCAAGCGTCCACGTGGACGGTGGCACCTATGTCGAGGTGAATGTGGGTGTCGGTTGCATCGGCGCCTGCGGGACGGTGTTTGCTTTTGAGGTTCCATAGCACCACGGCTGCGCCACCTACCAGCGCTGCCGTGATGACTTGCGTGGTCATGTCAAGCTCTGCATGCGCCGCCAAGGCCGCTGCAGCGGCCCCTAAAGAGAGCATCAGCAAATAAAAGGTGCCGCTGAGCAACTCGGCGATCACCAAGGCCCCAGTGGCCATCCACCAAAAGGTTGACGCATTCATTGTTCAATCCCGGAAATGAGTTGTTTTGAATTCACGTGTCATTGTGCCCAAGTTCGGCCAAGGCGAGGGCGGGATAATCGCCGCATGAATTTTCCCGATGCCTCGTTTTGGCGCACGTCAGTGGCGCCCATGATGGATAGGAGCTAGTAAACCGTATCATGCGGCTTTCAAGAGTCTCGTATCAGTTTTCGTATCTCCGCGCAGAGCATCTAAGTGCGCTGCAACATCACGAATGTCAGCGGTGATTGGGTTGCCGGCAAGCCTGATCGGGAACAGGCCACGGCTGCGCAGGTTATAGCCCGTTTGCTTGGCAATACCAATTGCTTCGCACACTTGGCCAAAGTCGATACGGGGTTTGTTGTAGATGCTCAGAAGCATAAATTCAGTTTTCATGAACGCCCCTTGATGCCGTGGCGGCTTCAATTGGTGGCGGAGGAAGCGGCATCCAATGAGTTGGCGATGCTTCAAGGATGGTGTATCCGCGTCCGTTTGGCCCAATTGAGGTTTGCCAATGTCCTCCATGGTCACCCTCGTATGCAATAGCCCACCATGCTTCACAAACTGGCTTCCGCTCACTTCTTGGGCAGTAAATCAATATGCTTGTTGAGTTCTTAGGCGCAGTCTCAATCGGTTGCCATTCCGTCGGCAGCTTGCTCTGTGGTGGGGTTTTGTAAAGTTTGTGAAGGCCATCCGCTAGGTTTTTCAGAGCCGCAAATCCGGTCGTGTGTATCCAGTGACCGTTTCTTACAGTTATTTCGGCCACAGGCTCCTGCTCTGGCTGCGCCAAGGCTTCGTGCCATGCAAAGTTAAATGCCCCTGCAACAGTCGGATCGGTCAAGCATTTGTCGCAGTCATCCAAATAACGCTTAAATGCTTCATACGTATTTGTCATTTTTAAACTCCTTATCTGACATTGCTCCCACCTCTTAAGCGCCTTTTCTTTTGCCTGCAAAAACAAGCGTGATTTCCCATCCATTACATACTGGTCAAGTGCCGCATTTAAATCCTTAAGCAGGCAATGGTTTAATTCTTTCATTGCAGTTCCCCCACCTTAAAAACTTCACCTTGGCCAGACCTAACCTTCCTCACCGCATAGTCATAGGCCTTGGTGTACTCACCATAACTAAGCTGACTAATTTGAAATTTGTAGTCGCTGGCTTGCATGCGCAACACTTTTATTTCATTGGCGTAGAGCGTGGGACTTTTCCAAATATTCAACTCTCCTCCAGCACGCAAACCGATTGCATCAAGTACTTGCTTGAGATCTTCCAATGCACCGCTGTAGCCGCGCACCACCCCAAAATGCTCAATCGCCATGGCAACGTTATAGGCGCTACTTAGACGCACCCAATCGGCAAATGAACCCTTGCCCATGGTCATAGCTTTGATGCTGGATTTCATGGGCTCAATCTGATTCATTACTTCTTTTTGAGTGAGCAATGTGGCATGGCATGTCGCTATAGCCATGGGATCTACTACATGTTTTCCACCCTTGACAATGCTTTGCGCAATTAAATTGCGCTGATGGATTTGAGCCAAGTTTGCCCTCATGATGCACCGCCTTGCTTCGAGTTGATTTTGAGAGCATGCCAAGCAATAGTTTTAATATCAGCTAAGTGGCGTTCTGTTGCCGCAAGTGAGCCAGCGCTACCAGATCCTTCCGATGGTCGAAGCCCCGCGCCCCAGAGCTGATCCATCAGCGATTGAGCGGCTTCGATTGGGAGGCTCATAAATGGAATACCAAGAATTCCATCCTCCACCTCTTCCTTGTTAAGCGTGTTGAACGTAATATTGCGTGCCACAGAAACAATACCGTCATCGGTACGGTTCTTCATGTAGAAGTCGATATAACGAGACCATGCGCTGCGGCGCAGATCAAAAAACCATTTACCGTCTTTCATTATTCAGCCCCTTTATTGCCGTCAGAGTTTTTGCTTGTTACATCACCCGGCCAAGGCCAACCCGTCTCACCTTCGTTGCTATCGTGCGTAGCACGCTGGTCTTTGTCTTGGGCGGAGTCGCCCAAGACTTCCTCTCCGCTCTGCATCGCGTGAGCGATGCCACTTAAAGCGTCTTCTGCGCTCAGCTTGGACGTTTTTGCCACCGCGTTAGCGGAGCGAGGTTTTTTGCTTCCTTCCTTCCCCCCGCGCCCCTTAGCTTGCGCAGCAGAGGGAAGGGGTAAATCTGCCTGTATAGCTTTGAACGCGGCCTCTTTTTCAGCGGCTTTTTCGTCACGGATTTGTGTGATGACAAGGTTGCGCACGGTGTCAGGCTCAATGCCGCAATGACGCGCGACCATAAACAAGCCCTCATTGGCTTTTTCTTGGTCAGGCAACCAGCTGCGGTACTCGGTGTCGCGGAAAGCCACCACCAAGCAGATACCTGATGACAGGCGTTTTTCATCAAGCAAAGTCGCCCAGTTCTTCACGCCTTCTTTAGGAGCGACTTTGCCAAGGTCAAGCAGCTTGGCCAAACGTTTGCATTGGTCGCCATTCATCGGCTCGATGAGGTTAGCCAACAGGTATCGCTCGACCGGCTGAGGCAATGTATATGCAGGAAATTCCACAAGGATGGCTTGTACTTCTTTGAGCAAATCAGCACGCCAGCGACGCTCAAAGGCATTAGCCGCTTCTTCTTCGGTACGCTCTTTTTCACGCTCCTCTTGGGCCACTGCCAGCGCCATGGTTTTTTGGGCGGCTTCGTCTTTCCCAGCCTTGGCCAACAGCTCAGCTACCAACGCAGTGGGTATGCAGGCAATCACCTCACCTGGCACGTGCGGGTTGGCCAACATGGTGGGCTTGATATCTTCCTTCTCCATTACCTTAGCCAACTCTTTGCGTAGCGGCTTGCCGGTAGGGCTGTCTGCGGCCACATCCAAACGAGCAAAGCCCTCGATACCGGCGTACTTGCTAGGCATTAACTCTTTGGCCTCACGCCCATCAATAACTGTGCAACCCATCTTCTCAGCGCTCAGGCGCACAGCGGCATGGTGGGCTTGGGTTTTCTTTTCAAAGCACTGAGGGTCGGTGCATACGTCCGCACCTTTCACGTCGGCAAATAGGTCAGGGTTTGCGCCGGTGCGTTTGGTGCAGCTCTTGCACGCGGCCGCATCAGTCAAGAAGGCGTCTTTGGTGTCAAACACCGCAGCGCTCAACTTGAGCATGTAGCGATCGCGGATATGCTCTGCTGCTTCTCGGGCGCTCATCACGCCTAAGTGATGATTGGTGCGCACGATCTCTGTCAGCGCTTTGGACTGCAGTTTGGTGTCTGGTATGCGTGCCAGCAGCAAGGCACGGCTTGCATCAATCACGCCTTGCTTGAGTGCTTCACGACCATCGGTACCAAGGTCCAGCAGCTTGATACGGCCATACACATAGGCTCGGCTCTTGGCGATCTTCTCGGCCACTTGGTCGGCAGTGATGTTGGCGGTTTGCATGAGCACTTCATAGCCCTCGGCTTCCTCGAGCGCGGACAAGTCTGTGCGTTGCAGGTTTTCTACCACTTGCACTTCAAGGGCTTGGTCATCAGTCAGCTCGGCCACCATTGCGGGGATATCCTTCAGGCCAGCGGCAGCACAAGCGCGAAAGCGACGCTCGCCACATACCAGCTCATGGGTTGGGCGAGGCTTGAGGTGCGCGGTGTCTTCCAAGCGCGATGCTGGCAACTTGCGCAGCAGCACCGGCTGGTGCACGCCGCTGGCTTTAATGTTGGCAGTCAGATCGGCCAGAGCGGTTGGCTCAAAGGTTTTGCGCGGATTGGTAGTGCTAGCCACGATGGCGCTGAGGTCAAAGTAGCCGAAGCCAATTTGCGTGTCGATTGGGTTTGTTGACATGATTTGCTTTCTAAAAATTGAATGGGTTTATGCCGTGCGCCAAACGCGCCACGCGCCTTTATCGTCTTGGCCGATGTAGTAATGAGGTGGCGCACCTTTTTGCTTTTGCTTCATCTTTTGAGCTGTTGCCCTGACCTTTTTAAAATCGGCATCGGCAATGACGATGCTCTGGCCCTTCATCTCAAGCGCGTTAAATAGTGATTGCCACTTTCCATTGCGGCTATGGGTGCGAAAATTCGGAATTGGCACAGCGTGTTCCACATGAAAAACATGCTTCACACCACGAGATTCAGACTGCTCAATTGAGCTGATCTCAACAGGTCGGCAAATATCTACGTCCTCAATGTTTGGGCCCGCCTTGTAGACGTATTCGCCATCATCATTTCGACCACGCGCCAAAATTTCTTGCAACACTACAGTGCTAAGAATGCTGTGAATACTGTTGCGAACAACATCTGGCCATTTGGTGACCATGTCGTCAATCGTCAGTTCTTCTTCTTTGTTGTCAATAAAAAATGTAATGACCAGATAGCTAAAGCTACCGTAGCGAGGCTTATAGGTTTGTTTTTGGCTCATGATTTTTGACTTTGAATACGATTGAAATAGCGGCGCACGGCATAGCTGCGCACCAAACTTGCGGAAGTAAAAATGCTCGTTATGAGCGCGTTTTCAATCAATGCCATTGATGGAAAAAGCCAGCCCGTAATGACAAGCGCTAGCAGCCAGCCCGTGATGACATTGGCAGCCGTTTCAATCAAACTTTGACTGCGCGTCTGACCCATGACAGGCTCACCAGATGAGCCTGAGTGCTTGGCCTTTTCAATTTCTTCAACGATGCGGGGCCACGCACGATTGGGGCGCTCAGTTAGCAAAATGCTCTTACGCATGCCATCAGCCAAGTGCATGTAGTGGTTGAATGGCCAGTGCGCTAATTCATTTGTATGAACATGCACCGTCGCTGGCTCAGCATCATTGCTATGAATGAAATTAGTGTGCCCATTCGCATCTCTGCTTTTGTAGCCATGCAACTCACTCCAGCCAAGGTGGGGAACTAACTGCCCAGTCATGTCCCGGTACCACATCATGAAGTCACTACACCCAGTGATGCGCAGCATGGGAACTTTGTGAATGATGGTCATGCCGCCTCCAATAATGAAATAGGCACGTAAACGCACGCTGCATCTTTGGGCCCCGTTGTATTAACTACGCGAGCGATTGAGCCAATAAGTTGCTCTGGGTGATCTGCCCATCGCCTGCAATTTTCGCAACGCGTAGAAGGAGAAGCAGGGCGGCAACGGTTGATTTCGCTTGGCAAAATAGTCATGCCGCACCACCTTCCATCAAGTGGCTGCGTGGGGCAATAGCAATGCTCTCCGCCTCAGCTTCAATCACAGGAACCCCATTCGTGTACACACGCATGTCTTTAGCGCGGATTTGAATAGGCTGACCTGGTACCAAAACTGCCTGACATGTTTCCCACAAGTCTTTCGCACGTTGACCGACATAAGACACGCGCCACAATTCAGCTTGCTTGGCGCTGATGCGATGCAATGCGCTGATGACCAGCTTGAACTCACCTTTGTCGTTGGTGCTGACAACGGGGCGTGTTTTATTCAAAAAAAGTAATCCCTCAGCCCTCATATGCCTGCTCCTCATTGATAGTGGCTGGGCATTTGATTGAGTGGTCAGGGATGATTTGCAGCTTTCCTGCTTCGAATACATTCAAGATATTCGAAAACATAGGAGAAGCCATATGCGAATCATCAGCACCCTCTTGCCGCCGCAAGCAATCGGACTCACAAGTGGCAAGCCGACCATCGTGATGGCGTTTGACACCCTCGTGGATGAAAAGAGCCATGTAGTGGGTATCACCGTTGGCCGCATGGATGGGCCAAACTTGACGGACGTACGCGTCAGCGCTCTTGGGCAAGCCATCATCGACCGATGCAGCGCCCACATCGCGCAAAACTACCCGCAAGCCACCGTTGTTGTTGCCGGGGTAGCAAGCGTCAGCAATGCGAAACAACGTGTTCGCAATGTGCTGGCGAAAGCGCCGCCACAATCCTTTGTGCTGCTGGTCTGCGCTGACAACAAGGTTTACGACGCCGCCTTTCCCGCACTGGGCATCGATATGCAGTCCGCGAACATGAATCCGCACTGATTGCTGAGTGTTCATATGCGCACCCCCACATCGCCCGTAGACGTGCAAATAGATTGGGGGGCGGGAATGCACTGAGGCTTTGCCGGAAAATCGTCCAAGTGCGTAAGCACATCGATGAGCAACCAAACAGCAAAGCCAGTAAACAACGCTACAACAACTGCAGCTGTGTAGGCGGCGATTGTGAGGACACGCATCATGGCTGCACCCGTACGCTGACCATACGGGGAAATCCGGTCTTGCCTAGTAATTTCTCACAAAGACTCCATGCGGCATCCCATGCTGCATGGACATTAGGCGCAATGCAGGTCTGCATTGCTGTTTCTTGCTCAGTACAAATGCGAATGGTGTATTTACGCATATCAATCCCCGCTTACCAAGACGTGGCCCTCGGTGCTAGCCATCACTAAAAACCTTGAAGCACAGGCTACAAGCCCTAGCACCGCCCCTCTGCATCCTGTCGGGTTCGGGGGTCGTATCGCTTCCCCTTGGTGCTTGCTGGTTTGTTGTGATGGATCGAAGTTTAGCTCAAACTAAACCAATAGTAAAGATATTTATAAACATTTATGCAGCCATAAACACAATGTCATAGATTTTTTGTAAAAAAATACCCGCTCAAGGCGGGTTTACTTTTTGTACAGAGCCAATTCTAGATAAATTTTTATTTTTTCATTCCACGATGCTTGCATGATGATGATTTTTTGCATTGATCAAAGTCATTTTTTGTTTTGTCTTTGTGCTCATGGCGCTTTTGCCATTGCATGTTGCTAGGCTTATCATCTCCACCATTCATCAATGCTTTTTTATGATCAACCTCATAACCGGGGCAGGCACCCTTCGTATTTCCATTGGCGGGGCATGGATTCTGTCTAACAAATCTATCACGTTCAACTTTATCTCTAGGTAAAGAGTAAGAATTTAAAGAGAATAGTAAAATTGCTATCAAAAATAAATTCTGATAATTAATTTTTGTTATCATATTTTTGATTAAATAAATTTTAAATTGTTATTTAAAAGTTAAAAAAAATACGTTTCCAAGTCGAGTTATGCGGCTTTTTTGCCCTCGTTTCCCGCCAACACCTCAAGAATATCTTGTTTTGTTGTTTGACGCAATCCAACTACAAACATCGAAATAAGGTTTCCCAACTCCCTACGTTGGTCGGTATCTAAATTTTTGCATGCAGCCCCCAGTACATCAAGCGCTTGCTCGTTTGTTGGTTGGTTTATAGGCGAAATGACTTCTGCATTTGCCACTTTTTCAAAGTAGCCGTCTTCTAAATCAAGTTTTTTAATAAGCGCTTTTGCTGCACGTTCGCCAAAGGCATCGCTTGGCGACAAAAGCTGTGTAACCCTACCTTTTGATATGCCAGCCTCAGCTATAAACGCGCCTCTATCTCCTCGATACCTTGTATCGATTAATGCTTGTAAACGTTTTTTTCTGTGAGCGTCCATCTTTAGCCAATCATAAACTTAGGCGTTTAGTTTTATATTTACTTTTAGTTTAGATTGAGCTAAACTAGCGCTATGGAACTTAGTAAATTTATCAAAGAAGAGCGTGGCAATGCGACCAAATTGGCTTTTGCGCTTCAGGTTTCGCTCTCTTATCTGTCTCAGATGGCATCGGGAACCTCGCCGGTTTCTCCAGAGAGATGCCTTGCGATCGAGAGAGTGAGTAATGGCAAGGTGGCGCGTCAAGAGCTTCGGCCAAATGACTACTGGTTGATATGGCCAGATCTTGAGCAACCTTCTGACAAGGCTTTGATAGATATTCCTGCCACAACCAATCAATCGGAGTAGACATGGAAAACCTGCACCAACTATGGATGTACGAGCTAAGTCAGCTGTCATGTTTTAACTGCCTTGGCCCAATTTCCTTGTCGCCTGAATTGCAGAATAAATCTGCGATTCCGCTTCCTGATGCAGTGGTATTGACGCTTGTACCGCTGGTATGGATATCTTCTCGAAAGAGCGCTGCTTTGCGCCAGAAAGCTTTGCAAGAAGCTGAAGTACCCGCGCATGCTGCTCTTCAGTCAAAACACTCGCCATGGCGACCAGTGCTTGATTGGTTGCGGCAAGGTCTGCACGCAATCTATCAATTTTTTCATTGATGGCGTTAGTTTCATTGCTCATGGCCGCGGCCTTTCATGTTTGGTTGTTGAGGGACTTTCATTTTGTGAAGGTGTCCACGGTCACCATATTGAGCTTTATTCATGCCGCCATTGTGTTTACGTATGCGCGGCTTGTCTGTAACAACAATTTAAGGGGTTTGCCATGTCATTGAGTTTGCTTGATGCCGCGTATTGCGTGGTGCACGACTATCCAGGTGGCGCTGCCTCATTAGCCCCACGTATGGGCAAGGGTGCCAGCTCGCTTTCTCATGAGGTGACGGCTACAGGTACAGCAAAACTTGGTTTGCTGGATGCGGAAAAAATTACACAGCTAACGGGCGATATGCGCATCTTGTCGGCTTTTGCTGGCAATGCAGGAATGATGCTTGTGTCACTCCCTGAGTGCAGCGAGGGCGGTTTATCAAAAGATGCCATGACCCGCCTGTCTGAAGTTGCCATGGAGTTTGCACAGATGTGCGCAGCAGTTGCTGGGTCAGTTGCAGATGGTCACGTGACGAACAACGAGCTGCTGCAAATTGATCGAGATTGCGGTGAGTTGATTTCAAGCGTCTACGCCATGCGCAAGGCAGTGGCTCAGCTCAATTGCTAAACCCAAACTGATTACAACTTTTAACAAGGAGCAAAAATGCCAGTCACAAACAAACATGAAATATGCAAAGAAGTTGCATTGATATATGCAAGGGACGCCGGTGTTTTAGCAAATTCAAAAAACGAACCTGCTAAATATGCAGCCTCCATTGCACTTATATATATAGCGATGGAGGCCGCACTGGCTCAGGGTCAAACGAAAGAGGGCATCAATTCGATTGCAACTCTTTTATCAATTCCTTCCGAAAAGCTGCAATCGCTTTTGCAGCTGACTGAGCATTCTCAGCATGCTAAAAAACACCATGCGGAACAACATTCACCTGATGCTCAATGATTCCTTTGGTCAAAGCGTCAGCTAAGCCTTCGGCTTCTGATTTAGTCATGGGCGCACCCATCCTTTCTGGATTTAAGTTGAGGGACTTTCATTCTAAGGATATCGGTGCACCCACCCATCAAAGCATAAAAAACGGGGATTGCATGAACTCAAATGAACCGCATGCCGCTCAATCGCAAGAAGATGCAAATCGAGGTGGACGACCGGTAGGGGAGGTGAGAAAAGCACTTTTAAAAGCCGTTGATGAACTAGCCACCGACGACAAAGCACCGACATTGCAGGAGCTGGCACAACACGCATGCGTGGGCATGAAGTCCGCTCGCATGACGATCCAAAACCTCAAACGCTGCGGAGCTCTGGCAATTGCAAGACCTCGCCGCGTGCCATACAGAAACCGCCCTGTAGCCGAATATGCACCGACAAGTCGCATCCAGTCTGCACAACATGGTTTTGATTTTTCAGCGCTTACACATGCATGGTAATGGGCTGAAGTAAAGCAGGGAACAACATGACAAATAGCAATCAGCCGATGGGGAATGCATCGGTTGGGAATAACCTCCCACCAATTAAATTCAAAGAGTTAGCTGACGCTTTACTCAGCCGAGCGGAGCAGCTCTTGGCTGCTTGGCTTCCCGGTGGGAAACGCAATGGCCATGAGTGGGTCTGCGGGTCTATCGCAGGCGAAGAGGGAACCAGCCTGTCCATCAATATCAATACAGGCATGTGGTCTGATTTTGCAACGGGCGACAAAGGCGGGGATATGGTGAGCCTGTATGCGGCCATCAACAATTTAAGCATGGGCAAGGCCGCCTTAGGCGTCGCGCGTGATGAGGGGCTGGAGGATGTTGCAGGCGTTCAGCGTAGCGATTCTCATCAGCGCATTCAAAGGCCAGCTCCAGCGCTCGAAACTTCTAAGCCCCCTCGTATTGATGAAGGATGGCGCACCGATCGTCCAGTTCCAATTCATGCACCCACACCTACGTTTAGACACCCAAAGCGTGGCGCATCAGATATAACTCACACAGCTGAATACCGCGTGGGTGAAGATCTGCATGGATATGTGGTGCGTTTTCGCACAAGCGATGGTGGTAAAGAGACTCTGCCCTATACGTGGTGCACTAGCGCACGCGATGGTGCCAGCCGGTGGCATTGGCGCACATTTGATGAGCCGCGGCCCTTATATCTCCCAAGCTTTGAGTTGCCAAATGCGCGTACCGTCATTGTTGTGGAAGGAGAAAAAAAGGCAGACATATTGCAGGCTTTGCTCGACTCAGGGGCTGCGGGCGTCTATTGCGTAGTGTCTTGGGTGGGCGGGGCAAATGCATGGAAAAAGTCAGACTGGTCATGGCTGGCTGGTTGCCACATACTTTTATGGCCGGATGCAGATTGCAAGCGTGAAAAACCTTCACGCGAAGAGCTGAAATCGTGCGCTGACGATGATTCTCGAATACTTCTTGAAGCCACAAAACCCTATTTGCCAAGTGAAAAGCAACCTGGTACGAAGGCGATGCTTGGCATTGGATCGTTACTTAGGTCCGCACACAACTGCACAGTCATGTTGCTGCCTATACCTGATGTGGGCTCAGTGGTCGATGGCTGGGATGCGGGCGATGCGATAGAAGCAGACGGCTGGGATTTTGAGCGTGTGCAGAAATTCTTTGGCGGTGCACATGCATTGCCGGACGATGCGCCAATAGTCGACCCAAATGAGCCGCCTTCTAAAAAAATCGTTTCACCCGTTAACACGGAAGACGCACCAAAGGGGAAGGTTGCAGGCCCTGAAGATTGCGAGTTCAGAGAGCATCTTCAGTTTATGGTTGACCAAGGCAAGCTAAAAGGCGCGTGGGAAATCCAGCCAAGTCGAAAGCTTGTTATTACTGCACTACGCAAAGCGATGTTCTTGCGTGATTGCTTGGGGCTCAATGAGTTAACAGGCGCTCCGAGCACCATCAAACCATGGCCATTTAGATCGGAGACGGGGCCGCTAAAAGATACAGATGATTTGCTGGTTGGGGACTACATGAGCAGCGAATACAAACTTAAAGCTATTAGTAGATCAGCATTGTCTGAAGCAATAGACACGGTTGCAGAGGGGCGACGTTTTCATCCTGTTCGTGACTGGCTTGCCGAGATTAAATGGGATGGTACGCCTCGAAGTGAAAAATGGTTGATTTACGTTTTGGGCATACCTTTGAAGTTGCCTGAGATCGATGCATCTAGCTCGGCGCTAGAGTTGGCAGCATATGAAAAGGCAGTCAAAGTACATGCTCGGCGATTGAAGTACTTGGGCCTAGTGGGCAAATACATACTGGGCGGCTTAGTTAATCGCGTAATGAACCCCGGCTGTAAGTTTGATTACTCGCCCGTGCTTGAAGGGCTTCCCGGTGTAGGGAAATCCACTTTCGTCAAGGAGTTGGTCGGTGAGGAGTACTTCTCAGACACGCATTTTGATGTGGGCAACGGAAAAGACGGGATGGAGCAGCTCGATGGCCTATGGGGCTATGAATTATCAGAATTGACGGCCTTGAAGCGGGCAGACTCGGAGCAGATTAAACAGTTTTTTAGCTCAACGGTTGACAGATTTCGCGGGGCTTATGGCAAGTATGTGCAACCACACCCGCGTCAAGTGGTGATTTTTTGCACGACCAACAAGCGTCAATACCTATACGACTTAACTGGTAACCGCAGATTTTGGCCTATATGGATTGACCAGCCCATCATGATTGAATGGTTGCGTAAATGGCGCAATCAATTGTTTGCAGAGGCATATGCTCAATATAAGGCGGGCGAGCGATATTTCCCAACGCGCGAAGAAGAAGAAACATATTTCATTCCAGAGCAAAAGTTGAGACTTGTAGAGACGGCTGTGCAGTCTCGCCTATACGAGCTACTGACCCGCGAGGGCTCAATAAAAGACGAACCCAATTCAGGACGCATGCTTAGTCAGCACACAAAGTTTGCAACGCTATCTCAGTTGGTTCAAGCACTGGGTGCAGATGCTGCCAAATCGACCAGCTTGCTTGAAGGGCAAATTCGTGGATGGCTGGACTCGCATGGCTGGACACCTAAGCGCGAAACAGGCGGCGAACGCAGACGCGGCTATGAGCCCCCAAAGGTATGGCCGCCAAAAGATGATGAAGAGGATGCAGCCACAACGGATGCAAATGAAGAGGGTGTGGGTGAGCACAATAACCACACCCCAATAGAGGAATGGGATGATGATGCGCCATTTTGACCAGAGATCGCAGTGTGCAACTGCGGAAAAGGTCATGGCGCTCAATACGCCGCGACATAACACCACAACGGGAGGCGCGATTCGCGGTTCTGGTGATATGTCGTGCGCGGGAAGGTCATCACAAAACACCATGACATAGAGCAAGACCGTCATGGGCTTAGCGTGAGCGGGTGAATCCGTCCACGCGTCCAGTCCAACCATAGAGGCCACAGCCGCTGTTAATTCACAGGAAACAGCAGTTGAAGCTGCTGCATGGTTTGAATGGTTATAGAGCCTGTGCGATGTGCGCCTAAATGTGGGCGCAGGCGTAGGTGCGTGTGTGCACGCGGGCGTGCGCGAAGTGTGTGTGTGTGTATACGTACTCAATATAAAAGGTGGACGAGTGGACGAGAAACAAATTCAGGCGGCATTGGAAAAGAAGATTGCTGATATCAAGGCATACATGCCGCAAACATACGCATCTATCAAAGCCAAGTCCGAAAAGTTCAAAGGCACTTTTGCGTTAGTTCGTCGCGGGCTTCGCGGCGAGGCCAATTGTTTCTACGCCATAGAGCGCGGTCGAGTGGTTGGCACACCATTCAACACAGAGGTCCAGCGTGATGTTGCGCAAATGATGGTGACGTTTGGTATTGAACATGCGGTTATTTGGTCGGAGCAAACAACAGGGGAAAACAATGGCACGGATTGACTGGGTACGACAACGGCTTGAAAACTGGGCACGATGGGCGCGTGAGCGCGAAACAGGCGCTCTTGGGTATCCAAGGCAGTCCCCGTTCGCTCGGCTCGGCGTAAGCGGCGGAAATGCTGGATCAAATATTCCTTTTGATGCGCTAGACGCCTCACTGACGGATGACGCCGTCAATTCAATGCGCTTTATCCATCCACATATTCACCTTACGTTGAGGTGTCACTATATCGATGGCTATGAAATAAAGCGTGTAGCGACCAAACTATGTCGAGCTGAATCAACGATTAAAGCCCATCTCGACCAGGCGGACAGCTATATCTGCATATGGTTTCGCGCTCGCGAAGAAACAAGGGAAAAAGCAAAGGGGGGTTTTACTACATAGACCTAACTGCTATATTTCAGGCAAGCTGTGGCAAACGTGTTCCCTGCGATAAAGTCACAGCCCCCGTGCAAACGGTAAGCCCCATCAGCATTCCCCTGATGGGGCTTTTCTTTTGTGCCATTAGGTCTTCGTCCTACCGCTGGGAGTTCTCAGCGGACCGGCTAGGACGAAGACCTGATGGCTCATGACTGAAAGCGCAAGGGGTACGCCTCAAGCCGTTAAAGGAACGCTCACCGAGCGACACAGTACGTCAAGCAGAAGGTAGCCAGCCATCACATGAAATCAGCACCTAAGCCATGCGCACACCCAGCCTGCGGAGCATTGGTTCGCGATGGAAGCGGTCGGTGCGCCAAGCACGCGAAGCAACAGCGTCAAGTTATTGATGAGCGAAGAGGCAGCAGCTCAGAGCGAGGCTACAGCTATGCATGGCAGCAAGCGCGCGCTGGGTTTTTACGTAAGCACCCATTGTGTGCTGCCCATGAGAAAAAAAATGAAGTTGTCGCAGCAACTGTGGTCGACCACATCGATCCACATAAGGGCGACAAAGATAAGTTTTGGGACCGAGACAACTGGCAGCCGTTATGTAAGACGTGTCACGACCGCAAAACGGTTATTGAAGATGGAGGCTTTGGTCGGTGGCGGGGGTAGGGGTTTGAATCTCTACAGACGCCCGCTCTAGACCGGCCATTCCCAGTAATTTTTACGCACGCAGGTTTTCGAGGGGGGGGGTACCCACTTGGCCCATGCATTGATTTTTAAAAAGCAAACGATATGACTGGTTCACGCGGCCCACTTCCCAAGCCTGCTGCGCTCAAATTGCTAGAAGGCAATGCTGGGCACCGCACGCTTGATTTATCGGCAGGGGTAAATCCGCGAATTGAAGTCCCATCGGCTCCTGGCTATCTGAGCAAGGAAGCAAAAAAAGAATGGAAGCGAATCACGCCCATCTTGGAAGAGTTGGGACTGATCAGTGGACTAGATCGCTCTGCACTTGGTATGTATTGCCAAGCGGTTGGACGACTCAC
>CANBRM010000008.1 GCA_947371915.1 Comamonadaceae bacterium
GCGGTGGTGGTGCCGTCGCCAGCGTTGTCAGAAGTCTTGGAAGCGACTTCCTTGACCATCTGCGCGCCCATGTTTTGCAACTTGTCTTTGAGTTCGATTTCTTTGGCGACGGACACACCGTCTTTGGTCACGGTAGGGGCGCCGAAAGAGCGCTCCAGAACCACGTTACGACCCTTAGGGCCCAAAGTCACTTTGACCGCGTTGGCCAAAATGTTCACGCCTTCAACCATGCGTGCGCGGGCTTCGCCGCCGAAAATTACGTCTTTTGCTGCCATTTTTAAGCTCCTAAATTCAAATTAATCAGTTGAGGACAGAGTGACTGGGCGCTTCGCGCGTCAGTCGGTCTGTCCCGCAAGTTATTCCACTACCGCGAACAGGTCTTCTTCTTTCATGACCAACAGTTCGTCGCCAGCGACTTTGACGGTTTGGCCGCTGTATTTGCCGAACAACACGCGGTCGCCGACTTTGACGGTCAGGGCTTTGGTCTCGCCTTTGTCGTTGGTCTTGCCTGGGCCGACGGCCAAGACTTCACCTTGATCAGGCTTTTCAGCAGCTGAATCAGGGATGACGATGCCTGAGGCAGTCTTTGTTTCGCTTTCGATACGTTTAACGATCACGCGGTCGCCGAGAGGACGAAGTTTCATTGCATCTCCAAATAAGAACTAAGGGGTTGAAAGCCAAGCGCCCACAGGGTGTGAGCGCCGTTGATCCACTGGCTGGGTGTTAGCACTCCCCGCCATTGAGTGCTAATTTTAGGGCAAGTCGGGGGATTTCAAGAGCGCAGCTCGTGTCGATTCAAATCAAGTTTTGAATTTTTACAGCTAAGTTTTGAACAGAGGCGGTTTGTAACCATTTGATTAATATGAATTTTTTAGCTTAACTCTGAGAACTTGAGAAGGTAAGACTCAAAGTTATTCGAAAATTAACGGAAAAAGCACGTTTGAAATTGCGGTTAAGTTTTGAATTTTTTGTGTGAATTTTTTGCTTTTGACTATGAATCGTCGCTGAGATTTACCATCAAGAACGTCCGCCACAGGCTGTGACAGGTCACTTGCGGTGGTCAACCTGAATGTCAGGGATCTCACCACTATCGGACATTCCATGGCTACAGCAGCCACGTAACTTGGTGAGAACTTGCTTTCGCCAGTAGACCTCACCTAGCAGTAGCCTCTTGTATCGATCCAACGGTTCCGAAGCGATGGCCGAGGCACTCGTGTTCTGCTCGGACACTTCAAGGATCGGTTGCGACACCAGCTCATAACCCAGACCCAAGTGATCGTGATTGAGCCAAATGTTCGCGGCTGATCGAACAGCAGCATCTCTAGCGACGAGATCCCAGGCTGCCAATCCGGCACCCCACGCGGCATTTCGTCCTTGTGCACGCCTTGCCAGTCTTGAATTTTTGATGTTGGAAGTCTTTGAATTCATTAAAGTGCAAATCCCGCACTTAAGTGGAATCGACAGCTCGCATGATTCTTGGGCAAAAAAAAGCACCGCCATGGCGGTGCTTTCAAAGTATGACTGTTCAAGGACTTGTGGTTTCGCTCAGTTGTCGCGGCCGATGGCGTATTGCAGATCGGCCACCATGCGGTGATCGCTCATCGCTTGTGACCACATGCGGTCTTCGCGATCGGCTTGGATCCAAGCGCGCACGCCTTTGGCCGCATATTTGGCGATGCCCCACATAGGCATCAACGCGGCAGCCCATAAAACCACCCAAGCACCTAGTTCTTGGCCTTGTTCAGTGTTTTCGACAATGTCGTAAATCGACGCAATCAGGCTCAAAGCACCAAACAGGACCAACACCACCGCATAGGTACTTTCTTGCTGCAGACGCTGCACCAACGATTGGCCCGCCTCAATGGCGCGCTCGGCGCGAGCCACACCAGGGTGTGTGGTGTTGTAATTGATGTTGACGAATGAGGTCATGGTGTGGCTCCTTAAATCGTGTTGTCAGACTGAATTAAGGAGAAGTATAGGGTTTATACCTATGCCTAGTAAAACCGAGGGTTATTACCTATTTGTGTGCCGCATCACGGTAGTTCTAAGTTTTCCAAGATGGCATTGACATCACGCGGGCCCACGCGCCCGAGCTTGGCTTTGAGTGATTGAGGCTCGCCGGTGATGAGCGCGGCGTAGTTGGTGGTGTTGGAAAGCACCTTCTTCACGTAATCGCGTGTTTCGTTGAAGGGCACGTTCTCGGCCCAGATGGCGGCTTCGAGCATGGGGCCCGAGCCGTCGTTGGGCGCGCGCCAGCGGCGTGAACGGCTGGGGCCTGCGTTGTACGCGGCGGCGGCTAAGGGCATGGAGCCCTCAAAGCTGTCGAGCACCAGCTTCAAATAGCCCGTGCCAATGGCGATGTTGGTGTCGCGGTCGGTGATTTGATCGGGTGTGAAGCCGGTCATGCCAATTTTTTTGGCGGTCCATTTGGCGGTGGCTGGCATGACTTGCATCAGGCCGGAGGCGCCTACGCCCGAGCGGGCGTCTGTGACAAAACGGCTTTCTTGGCGAATCAGGCCATACACATACGCGGGGTCGAGGTTGATTTGGCGGGTGCGCGCAATGACCGCGTCTTTGTGCGGCATAGGAAAGCGCTGCTCGAAGTCCATCACTTGGCGGGTGCGTTCGCTGGTGTTGATGCAGCGGTCCCACACTTGGTGGTCGCAGGCAAGTTGGGCGGCGGCCAGCAAATCGCGGTCGCTCATGGGGCCAGCTTGGCCTTGGGCGTTGACGAGGTTGGTGGCGTAGTTCCACTCGCGCACGCCTTCTGGACGTAAGCCCATGGCGATGGCGTATAACGCGCGCTGCAGTGAGGGGTTGCGGCGAGCGGTTTCGTACTCTTCGGGGGTTGGGAGCAGAGGGCGTGCAGGCACGGTCACTTTACGGCCCAACTCTTCGAGCGCGAGTTGTTCGTAAAAGCCACGAACGCCGGCGATGCTCTCCAGCATGGCGGTGGCTTCTTGCTGCACTTGCGGGCTGGCTTTTTTCCGAGCTAGCAGGGCGCGGGCTTCCCAATACACCCAGGTCGGATCGCGCCTGACTTCGGGATTCATGGCTTGAATGGCTGACTCGACCGCTGCCCAATTGGGCGTGTTGCCCGCACGCAAGGCGGCACGGGCTTTCCACGCCAGCATGTCGTCGTTGAGGTCTTTGTCGCGCGCAACGCGGCCAAAGTGGCTCAATGCATCGTCTTCGAGTTTCATGGCCGATTGACGGCCAATCACGCCCCACACCCAGTGGCGCTCTTCGGTGGTGAGGTAAGGCTGCCACTTGGTACGCAGCAGTTTGTCTGCGTCATCGGGGTCGGTGGCGGCTACTTTGACCAAGGCCATCACCACCAACTCTTGCCGCACTTTTTGGGGTGCGGCAATGTGACGTTTCAAAAACAGCGCGGCATTGTTGTGAATGTCGGCTACGGCGTTGACGGCGTCGGGCGCGACGATTTGTACGGCGTTGCGCGCGGAGCGGGGACGGCTTTGCTCCATCATCAAACGGGCTTTGCGCCAAATGTCCAGCGTGTTGAACTGTTTGGCGTCGTACAAGCGGTCGGCGGCGAAGGTGCAGCCGTCATCGGCTTCGCGCATGCCCATCCAACTGCGGCGCACTTCGTCGGCCATGCCAGGGTTGGCTTGCGGGCCTTTTTGCATCAGTTCAACGGCCAAGATGTAGCAGCGCAGCTCGCGGTCATCGCGCATGCGGTAGTGCGGGTGTTCGTTGGCCAACGTGCTCCAGTCGCGGCGGCTACCCAGCAGCAGCAGCCAGTCGTTGCGCAAACGGTCTTCTTGGTATGAGCTGGGGTAGGTGGCGAAGAAGCTGCGTATCTCGGCCGTGCTGGCTTCGTCCAAACGTGCGCGCAACTCCCAATACGCGGCCCACGCTTCAAGGGGGTGACCTTTGGCTTGGGGCATCAACGCGGTCAAACGCTTTTTGTCACCTCGTTTGAAAGCCTGCGCCATCTCGGTGATGACGCCGTCCATTTGTGGGTTGGTGATGACCGTGGCGGCCTGCGCCGTGGTGACCGAGGGGAGCAAGGGGCTGCAAGCCACAAAGGCGCTTGCAAACAGTGACACAATGACAGAGAACTTCATGCACTGATTATCTGTGGACAAAAAAACTTTGCGCCAGCAGCTCATAGAAGAGCGTTTGAACATGCCCGATCGTCTGGCACGGGCCGATAGCTTGCAGCGCGTGATGCGCATTTGGCTGTTCGATCGCCCCGACACGGTGATCGGTGCCTATTGGCCTATCAAAGGCGAGTTTGACCCGCTGCCCGCCCTGCACCGCTGGAAAGAAGACGGCGAGCTGTCTGACCAACCCCAGCGCCGGCGCATTGGTCTGCCCGTGGTCGACAAAGCGCACAAAACCCTTACCTTTCATGCGTGGTACCCCGGTTGCCCGATGGAAGAAGACGCCTACGGCATTCCTAAACCCAAAGACACCGAAGTGATCGTGCCCACCTTGTTGTTCGTGCCTTGCGTGGGCTACGGCGCAGGTGGATTCCGTTTGGGCTACGGCGGTGGTTTTTATGACCGCACCTTGGCCACCTTACAACCCAAACCCTTCACCGCAGGTTTGGGCTTCACCCACGGCTTCTTGCCTGACCTGATGCCCGAGCCGCACGACATGCCACTGGACGCGCTGTTGAACGACAACGGTGTGGTTTGGCCCATGCGCTGAGCAGCAGGCTCTGCTGAATCTTTGACATGGCCCGCCCCAAATCTGCCACTCACGACCTCAAGCGCGACGAAATCTTAGACATCGCCGCGCAGTGCTTTGCCGATGGCAGCTACCCCGCCACCAGCATGAACACCATCGCGGCCGCGGGCGGCACCTCCAAAGCGCGGCTGTATCACTATTACGACAGCAAAGAGGCCATCCTGTTTGACCTGCTCGACCGCTACACCCAACGCTTGTTGGCGTTGATCGGCGAGTCGCAAGCCGTGGCTCAGCGCGGCAATTTGGACGACCGTGCCTCGCTGCACGAGTTGATTCGCCGCTTCTTACAAGAGTACGAAAACTCAGCCACCCGCCATGTGGCGTTGGTGAGTGACACCCAGTTTTTAGGCCCCGAGCAACGCGCCTTGATCGTCGGCCGTCAGCGCGATGTGGTGGCCGCCTTCACGCTTTTCTTGAAACGCGCCTATCCAGAGCGCTTGACCGCCACCAACCAAACTGCGGTGACGATGATGCTGTTTGGCATGATCAACTGGACCTTCACTTGGCTGCGACCTGATGGGCCTATGAGTTACACGGCGTTTGCGGATGAGGTGATTGGGATGTTGGAGCGGGGGTTGGTTTGAGTTCTTTGTCCTTGTCCTGATTGCTTTTGCTTTCGCTTCGACAGGGTGAGCGGGCGGGGCGCTTGGCGGTTCCTTCGCTTCGCTCTTAACGTCACCGCCAAGCGCCCCGCCCACTTACCCTGTCTACGGATTTGTGGGGGGATCAGGGGCAGAGATTGCGCTTGTGGTTTTGTTGCAATGTTCGTGGCCGTTTAGTGTGAGAACTATTCAGAACTTCATGTTTGGACTGTTGCGCACGCCCACACTGCAAGGGATGAGGCACAGGCCCCACGGCGACGTTAAGAGCGCAGCGAAGGAGTCGTGGGGCCTGTGCCTCAGCCCTTGCCCCCAAGAAGTGCCTTAAACACCAAGCCATAAGTAATTCACCATTAAATAACCAATTTCGTTTAGTTAAACTTCTAGCAGCAAACAAACCCCAACAAGGAGACACAAAACATGTCCACCGCACCCACCAAAGCCTTTGCCAGTCAAGCCGACTTGACCGAGAAAAAAATCAAGTTTGAGCAGCTCAGCGCCCACTGCTGGGCCTACACCGCCGAGGGCGACCCCAACTCTGGCGTCATCATTGGTGACAAATTCATCATGGTCAGCGACGCCACGGCCACACCTGCTTTGGCTCGTGACTTAATCGCCAAAATCCGCACCGTCAGCGACAAGCCCATCAAATACGTCTTGCTCACCCACTACCACGCGGTGCGCGTGTTGGGTGCCAGCGCTTATGCCGCCGAAGGCGCGACCGAGATCATTGCCAGCCGTGGCACGTATGAGCTCATCGTCGAGCGCGGTGCGCAAGACATGCAAAGCGAGATCGAGCGCTTTCCCCGTTTGTTCCAAGGTGTCGAGAGCATCCCCGGTTTGACTTGGCCCACCATGGTCATCGGCGACGGCAAGCCCGGTCGCCAAGGTTCGTTGACGATTGACCTCGGTGGTGTGAAGGTTGAGATTTGGCACCCCGGTTCAGGCCACACCCGTGGCGACACCATTGCTTGGATCGAAGAAGAAAAAGTGCTGTTCAGCGGCGACTTGGTGGAGTACGAAGCCGGTGTTTACACCGGTGACGCCCAACTCGAAGAGTGGCCCGCCACGTTGGAAGCGTTGAAAGCCTTGAAAGCCGAGGCCATCGTGCCCGGACGCGGCGAAGCCATGAAGGGCAACGCCGATGTGAACAAAGCGTTGGATTACACCCAGCGCTGGGTGGAAACTTTGTTCCGTTGTGGCAAAGAAGCCGCCGCACAAGGCCTCGATTTGAAAGCCTCCATGGAACTCACGCGCAAAAGCATGGACCCCATTTTTGGCCATGTGTTCATCTACGAACACTGTTTGCCTTTTGACGTGAGCCGCGCTTACGACGAAGCGCAAGGTATCAAAAACCCACGCATTTGGACTGCACAGCGCGACAAAGAAATGTGGGCTGCGCTGCAGGCGTAAAGCCGAGGTCCAAGCCTCATAGCTCAACCTTTCGCGTGCTGGCATGTCCAGCACGTTTTACTTTTGGGCCATCAAAATTCGAAAGTCGTTTTCATAACCCTGCAGGCTTTCCACCAGGCGCTTGCGTTGCGCGGGCGTGGTGCTGTTGTGCAGCTTGGCAAAGCCTTCGCAGTTCTCTTGCCACAACTCGCGGTTGTAAGCGCGGTAACGTTCGTTCGGTGAGTTCAGCGCACGTTCCATCAGCCCATGCCACAGCGCTTGCGCCTGCGCGGTGGCGCTGCCTTCTTGCACCATGCGTTGCAGGGTTTGCATCGTGTCGGCTTGACGGCGTTCGCGCTCGGCGTAGCTCAGCACAGGGTCAAACACCGACTCGCTCAGCCAGCGGCGCAGCACCTCGCGTTGCGGGGTGTCGAGACGTCCATAGAAATCTTCCAAGCGATTGAGCGCTTGTTTGTTGCGGTACTGCAGACGGTCCTCGGCATCTGGGTCTAGCCAGTCTTTGCGCCAGTCTTTGTTGGTTTTGTCAAAGCGCTTGCGCACGCTGCGCAGTTGCTCGGGTTTGAATTGCACGGCCAAGCGCGTGCTGGCGGGCTCGACAAAACGCAGCACCGTGGTGAAGCTGGTTTTGCCTTCTTCGGTGACGGCGCAGACTTGCGCGGGCGTGATGTCGTTGGGGGCCATGGCGCGCAGTTTTTGCAGCAGGGCGATGTACTCGGGCAGTTGCTGATGGCGGTGCCAGCGTTGCAGCTCGGTCAGCGTGTCGCGGGTGAGTTGCTTTTGGCCGTCTTGCAAATCGGCATAGCTGTCGACCCACCAGTACAACAAGTCGTCGCTGTTGTTGTAGACCACTTTGATGGTGCTGCAGCCTGTCAGTCCCACCAGCATAAGCACGCTCAGCCAGAGGGAGGCATGGCGGATAATTCTGCGCAAGATAAGGATGAATGACATGAAGGCTTTGGATGTGGTGATCATGGCTGCCGGCAAAGGCACCCGTATGAAGAGCAGTATGCCTAAGGTTCTGCACCGACTCGCCGGCAAGGCTTTGGTGCAGCACGTGATTGACACGGCTCGCTCCCTCAAGGCGCGCCAAACCATCGTCATCACCGGTCATGGTGCGGAGCAAGTCGAGCCCGCTTTGTTGGCGGCCAACGCCACCGACAACTTGCAATTCGCCCGTCAAATGCCCCAGCTCGGCACGGGCCACGCGGTGCAACAAGCCGTGCCTTTGTTAGCCGACGATGGCGTGGTGGTGGTGTTGTCAGGTGATGTGCCTTTGACGCAAGCCGACACACTGCAAGCCTTGCTCGACTTGTGCGATGGCAAACAACTGGCGCTTCTCACCATCGACTTTGCTGACCCCACAGGCTATGGCCGCATCGTGCGTAGCCCCAGCGGCCAAGTGCACGCCATCGTCGAACACAAAGATGCCAACGAACAACAACGCGCCATCAACGAGGTGTACAGCGGCATCATGGCTGTGCCTGCCAAGTTGCTCAAACCTTGGCTGGCGCGCTTGGACAACAACAACGCGCAACAAGAGTTTTATTTGACCGATGTGGTCAAGTTTGCCGAGGCTGATGGTGTGCCTGTTGTGGCCCACAAAATCAGCGATGCCGCGCAAGTAGCGGGCGTCAACAGCCCCACACAATTGGCCGAGTTAGAGCGTGCGTTTCAACTGCGCCAAGCGCAAGCGTTCATGGCTGACGGTGTGCGCATCATCGACCCCGCGCGCTTTGATGTGCGCGGCACGCTGGCCTGCGGCCAAGACGTTGAGATTGATGTGAACTGCATCTTTCAAGGCAACGTGTCATTGGGCCAAGGCGTGAAGATTGGCGCGAATTGCGTCATTGCCAACTGCACCATCGACGCTGGCGCAGTCATTCACCCCTTCACCCATATCGACGGCGAAAAGCTGGGTGTGACCGTGGGCGAGGGTGCATTGATTGGCCCATTCGCCCGCTTGCGCCCAGGCGCACAACTGGCAGCCGAGGTACACATTGGCAACTTTGTGGAAGTCAAAAACTCGACCTTAGCC
This sequence comes from Comamonadaceae bacterium, assembly GCA_947371915.1. Classification (GTDB taxonomy): domain Bacteria; phylum Pseudomonadota; class Gammaproteobacteria; order Burkholderiales; family Burkholderiaceae_C; genus Limnohabitans. The sequence goes on from CANBRM010000008.1 coordinate 8,764, forward strand.
AAAGGCGCAAAGGCCAACCACTTGGCCTACTTGGGCGACGCCACCGTGGGCGAGCGCGTCAACTACGGCGCAGGCAGCATCACCGCCAACTACGACGGCGCGAACAAACACCGCACCGTCATCGAAGCCGATGTGCATGTAGGCAGCAACTGCGTGTTGGTGGCCCCTGTCACCATTGGTGCGGGCGGCACAGTGGGCGGTGGCTCGACGATTACCAAGAGCACCGAAGCGGGTGCGCTGAGTGTGGCGCGTGGCAAACAGATCAGCATTGCCAATTACAAGCGGCCTGAGAAAAAGCCGAAGGCTTAAAAACGAAAAAGGCAGCTTAGGCTGCCTTTTTTATTGATGCGCAATGGTGGCTGCCGCTAGCCTCGCCTTGACGTGCGCATTAACTTATGACGAACGCAGCACCGGCCATGTACTCGTGAACTTTGCCCGCTTGGTCGCAAAAAACGCCTTCACATTCCGCACATTCGCATCCTGCGTGAGCAGGCGTTGCGTGATGGCTAGATAGTCAGGCATGTCGGCCGCTTGCACCACCAAGACAAAGTCAGGCCCGGGCGATACACGCCAACATTGCTGCACGGCGTCGTCGGCGCAGGCGCGTTGCTCGAAGGCGTCTAGGTGTTCAGTTCCCTGCGCGTCTAGCGTCACCTCCACCAAAGCGGTCAGGCCGTGGCCAAGTGCAGCGCCCAACTTGTCGGAACTCAGCACCGCAATTTGCCGCTCAATCCAACCTTCTTCGGTCAGCCGCTTGACGCGGCGAAGGCAGGTAGGGGGCGAGATTTTGAAACGCTCGGCCAAAGCCACGTTGCTGAGCGTGGCGTCGTGCTGCAAGGCGTCGAGCAGCTTTAAATCAGTCTCATCTAGAAATTCTTGTTTCATATGCATAAGTAAATTGAAATTAAATTTCAAATTAAGTTAATGGTGGAATTTTCGTTCAAATATAAGAAAAAATAAACAAGAAATTTCTATTCGGGGTGCTTAATATCTAGGCAACCCAATTTAGGAGTGTTCTTTATGTGTGGCATCGTCGGCGCCGTTTCTACCCGCAACATCGTTCCCATCCTCGTGCAAGGCTTGCAGCGACTGGAATACCGTGGCTATGACTCTTGCGGTGTGGCGGTGCACTCGGCCAGTTTGGGCGCCAAGCAGGGCGGCCTGCAACGTGCGCGCAGCACGGCACGTGTGTCTGAGCTGATGGACCAAGTCAAGGCCGACCACATCGAAGGCGGCATCGGCATTGCGCACACACGCTGGGCCACGCATGGTGCGCCTGCAGTGCACAACGCGCATCCGCACTTCAGCCACGGCACGGGTGCTGGCGCTGGTGTGTACACAGGCGATGTGCCTAACAAGGCTGGCCGCGTAGCCCTGGTGCACAATGGCATCATCGAAAACCACGATGAATTGCGCGCTGCACTGCAAGCCAAGGGCTACGAGTTCTTGAGCCAAACCGACACCGAGGTCATTGCCCACTTGGTGGACAGCCTCTACAACGGCGATTTGTTTGAAGCGGTCAAAGCTGCCATCGTTCAGTTGCATGGCGCATACGCCATTGCCGTGTTCCACAAAGACGAACCGCACCGCGTCATTGGTGCACGCGCAGGCTCGCCGCTCATCTTGGGTGTGGGCAAAGAGCACAGCGAAACTTTCCTGGCCAGCGACGCCATGGCCTTGGCTGGCGTGACCGACCAAATCGTTTACCTCGAAGAGGGCGATGTGGTCGACATTCAAATCGGCAAATACTGGGTGCAAGACCGCAACCACAAAGCCGTGACACGCGAAGTCAAAACCGTGCAGGCGCACAGCGGTGCAGCCGAGTTGGGGCCTTACCGCCATTACATGCAAAAAGAAATTTTCGAGCAGCCGCGCGCCATTGCCGACACGCTTGAAGGCATTGAGGGCATCACGCCCGAGTTGTTTGGCGACGGTGCTTATTCGGTGTTCAAAGCCGTCGACAACGTGCTCATCCTCGCTTGCGGCACCAGCTACTACAGCGGCTGCGTGGCCAAATATTGGATTGAAGCGATTGCCAAAATCCCTTGCCAAGTGGAAATTGCCAGCGAGTACCGCTACCGCGAATCGGTGCCCAACCCCAACAGCTTGGTGGTCACCATCAGCCAGTCGGGCGAGACGGCCGACACCTTGGCCGCGCTGCGCCACGCGCAAAGTTTGGGCATGGACAAAACGCTCACCATTTGCAACGTGTCCACCAGCGCCATGGTGCGCGAGTGCAAGCTGGCCTACGTCACACGCGCCGGCGCAGAGATTGGCGTGGCTTCCACCAAAGCTTTCACCACACAGCTGGCCGGTTTGTTCTTGCTCACCTTGGCCTTGGCACAAACCAAAGGCCGTTTGAGCGACGAAGAAGAAGCCAAGCACATCAAAGACATGCGCCACTTGCCCGCTGCTTTGCAAGCCGTGCTGGCGCTAGAGCCGCAACTCATCGCTTGGTCACAAGACTTTGCCAGCAAAGAAAACGCCTTGTTCTTGGGCCGTGGCACGCATTACCCCATCGCGCTAGAAGGCGCGTTGAAGCTCAAAGAAATCACTTACATCCACGCCGAGGCCTATGCTGCTGGCGAGTTGAAGCACGGGCCCTTGGCCTTGGTCACCAGCGCCATGCCCGTGGTGACGGTAGCGCCCAACGACGCCTTGCTGGAAAAGCTCAAGAGCAACATGCAAGAAGTCCGCGCCCGTGGCGGCGTGTTGTACGTGCTGGCCGATGGCGACACAAAGATTGAAAGCAGCGAAGGCGTGAACGTCATTCGCATGCCTGAGCACTATGGCGTGCTCTCACCCATCTTGCATGTGGTGCCCTTGCAGTTGCTCAGCTATCACACGGCTTGTGCGCGGGGGACGGATGTGGATAAGCCGCGTAACTTGGCTAAGTCGGTCACTGTGGAGTAGTCACGCAAGTGAGTACAGAAAATCACTCACTCACTTGCATCGCATGTTGGTCACAGTGGAGTAACTGACGCTTTTGGATCAGTCGCTGTTAGCTTTATCAAAGAACAAACGTCCATCTCTTAATAAAATTTTTCGATCATTTTTTTAATAAAGAAAAGAAAGATTACGCTTATTAAAGAAAACGGTTGGTGTGGTTTCGTGATGAGATTTGCTCAATTAGAGGACGATAAAGCTTTGTTTATGCCCGAGCACGATGGCTTGTCCTGATCCATCTTGCAAGCCCAAGCGGTTCAGCGGGTGTCGATCGACGCCGGCCATGGGGGGCTTTCCAAGCCTTGGGTGTCCGTAACTGCTTTGAGGGTGAAATCGGCGTTGACGTTCATGGATTCTTCCATCACAAGTTGCTCGGACGAGCAGAGCTTGCGATGGCGAGACCCATGTTTTTTAAATATGCCCCAAAGCTTTCAGAATTTTTTCAGGCGTGACCGGCTGTGACCACACTTGCGCATGCAGCGGCCGCAAGGCATCGTTGATGGCATTCACCACAGCAGCCGGGGCCCCTGCTGTCCCAGCCTCGCCAGCGCCCTTGGCACCCAAGATCGAGCTGCGCGTGGGTGTTTCAACGTGGGCCACCATAATGTCTGGCATCTCGCCCGCCATGGGTACCAAGTAGTCAGCCATTGAGCCGTTTTGCATGAGACCTTGATCGTCATACAGGCACTCTTCAAACAACGCGCCGCCAATGCCTTGAACAATTGCGCCGCGAATTTGCTCATCCACCAACTTGGGGTTGATGACGCGGCCACAGTCTTCCACCGCCCAGTGTTTGAGTAGTTTGACAAAGCCAGTTTCCACGTCCACCTCAACATACGAAGCTTGCACCCCATTGGTAAAGATGAAGGGGTAGTCGCGTTGTGCGTAATGGCGTGTCACCATCAATTCAGACGTGAAGCCTGCGGGCAGCGTGTCTGGGCGGTAGTAGGCCACGCGTCCCAGTTCAACCAGCGGCAACAACGCTGCGCCAGTGACGGCATGTTTGACCACACCGTCTTCAAGCTTGAGCTCTTCCAATGGTTGATTGAGGATGGCTTGCGCCACCTTCAAGATGTTGGCGCGCAAAGCCAAGCCAGCTAACAAAACCGCTTCGCCGCCAATGCCGGCACCACGCGATGCCCATGTGCCACCTCCGTAAGGCACAGCATCGGTGTCGCCAGTGAGCAAGCGCACTTGCGCCATTGGCACTCCTACGGCGTCGGCAGCGATTTGCGCATAAATGGCTTCGGTGCCCTGGCCTTGTTCGCCCACACTCACCATCACCGCCACACCGCCAGCGGGCTCTAAGCGAAGCGTCGCACCGTCTTGCGAGGAAATGCGTGCACCGCCCACGCCATAAAAGGCAGCGCTGGGGTTGGTCAATTCAATCAACGCGGCAAAACCAATGCCGCGATATATGCCTTTTTGACGCAAAGCGGCTTGCTCAGCCAGCAAGGCGGGGTAGTCCATCAGCGACTCAATTTTGCGCAGGCATGCCTCGTGCGACAGCACTTCCAGTTTGATGCCTGAGGCGCCTGTGGCAGGGTAGGCATTGTCTGGAATGACATTGCGTTTGCGCATGGCCAGTGGGTCCATGCCCAACTTGGCGGCAGCTAAATCGACCAAGCCTTCGGTTACTGCGCAGGCGATGGGGTGGCCCACGCCGCGGTATTGGCAAGTGGGTGTTTTGTTCAAAAACACCACGTCGAGTTTGGCGCGATACGCTTTGTGTTTGTAGGGGCCTCCCGTGAGGTTGACCACTTGGTTGCCTTCAATGCCGCTGGTGCGCGGGAACATGGAGAACGGACCAATACCCGTGGTGTCTTTGATTTCAAACGCCAGAATATCGCCCTCAGCCGAGGCTGCAATGCGTCCTTCAATGCGGTGTTCACGCGCATGAATGTCGCTGGTGAACGACTCAAGTCGGTCTGCCACAAACTTGACGGGGCGTTTCAGCAAGATGGAAATCGCCACAGTGGCAAAGTCATCCGGGTACGCATGCACCTTGATGCCAAAAGAACCGCCCACGTCTTTGCAAATCACACGAATATTGGCTTCGGTTAAATCGAATTGACGCGCATACAGGTCTTGCATCATGTGCGGTGCCTGTTGCGAGTGGTAGACCGTGAGTTGGGTGCTGGCAGGGTTGTAGTCTGCAATTTGACAACGGGGCTCAAGCGTGACGCCCGTGTGCCGACCAAAGTCAAACGTGGCTTCGGCCACCACAGCTGCGTTGGCAAAAGCCTCGTCCACGCCACCTGTGTCAAGGCTGCGTGTGAAGCACAGGTTGTCGCCCAGCTCGGGATGTATGACGGCTGTATTCGGGTCGAGTGCCGTGTTCATGTCCAGTGCAGCAGGCAAGTCTTCCCATTCCACTTGGATGTACTGCAACGCGTCTTCAGCTTCTGCGCGGGTTTTGCCCACCACGGCTACCACCGGCTCGCCTTGCCAATGCATACGGTCAATGGCCATCGGGTATTGCGGTGCTGATTTGATACCAGCCAAATGCGTGAGGGTGCCCACCCAAGGTTTGCAAACGGCCGCCAAGTCGTGGCCTGTGTAGACAGCCAAGACGCCAGGCATCATGCGTGCATAAGCGCTCTCAATGTGAACGATGCGCGCATGCGCCACAGGCGAGCGCCAATACACCACATGCGCCATGCGCGGCAATTCGATATCGTCCACATACTGGCCGCGACCTTCGACCAAGCGCTCGAGGTTGGGGCGTGGAATGGCTTGACCAATGTGTTTGGCACCTGCCATCTCGCCTGTGAAAGGTGCCGCGTGCGGCACGTCAGGGCTGGCGTGAAGAAATTTATTTTCTGGGGCGTTCATGCACTCACTCCTTGACGACGTGCAGCCAAAACTTCGCATACCGCATCCACGATGGCTTGGTAGCCTGTGCAGCGGCAGTAATTGCCAGACATCCATTCGCGCACTTGTTCGCGGTTGGCGTTGGGCTGCTGGGTGAGCAATTCGCTTGCAGCCATCAACATGCCCGAGGTGCAAAAGCCACACTGCAATGCATTGTGGCGAATGAAGGCCGCTTGCAGATCTTTGATTTCACCCGTTTCGCTCAAACCTTCAATCGTGTCGACTCGACCGCCATCTGCTTGCACAGCGAGAGTCAAACAGCCACGCACGATTTGGCCGTTGACCCGCACCGTGCAAGCGCCGCAGACACCATGCTCGCAACCGAGGTGAGAGCCTTTGAGTCCTAACTCATCACGTAAAAAATCAATCAAGTGCGTGCGTGGTTGAACCGCGCAGGATTGGGTTTGGCCATTGACCGTGATGTTCACGGTGTGTGCATTTGGGGCAGTCATGGTCGATTCCTGTTCAAGCCGCGGTGGCCGTCTGGTTCAAGGTGTGGAGTGCGCGTTTGAGCATGACACCTGCTAGGTGTGATTTGGCAGCGGCGCTGTGGGTCAAATCGGCTTCCGTGGGCATTTCGTCCTTCAGGCATTGCATCGCTTGCTTGATCAACGCATCGTTGATCACTTGACCTTCCAGCAATGCCTCGGTTTTCGTGCTGCGGTAGGGCTGACTGACTGCACCTAGCCAAGCGAGGCGCACCTGCTGAACGCCCGAGGCTTTGACGTTGGCGGTCGCTGCAAGCCCAACCACAGCATAGTCACCATGGCGGCGTGCGAGCTCGTCAAATGCAAAGGCGTGTGTGCCCGTGCGCAAAGGAAGCTCGCACGCGACGATGAGTTCATCCTCTTGCAAGTCGGTGCTGTACAGGCCCGTGAAAAAATCGTGTGCCGCAATGCGTCGCTCACCCTGTGGGCCAACAGCCACCACCACACCATCGAGTGCCAGCAGGCACGCGGGCCACTCAGCCGCTGGATCGCCATAGGCAATGGAGCCACCAAAGGTGCCGAGATTGCGAATGGCACGGTGCGCAATGTGCGGAACCGCTGCGCTGAGCAAGGGCAGGTGCTGAGCCACTACTGGAGAGTTTTCAATGTCAGTGTGCGTCACCATGGCGCCGATGCGCACGACATTGCCCGCGAGCTCAATGCCTTTGAGTTCATGGACAGCTTGCAGATCAATCAGGATGCCTGGTTCGGACAGTCGCATGTTGAGCGTGGCGTGCAGAGTTTGTCCGCCAGCCAACAGCCTGGCCTCTTCGCCGTATTCGGCCATGAGCGACATGACTTCACCCAAATTGCTGGGGCGAGCGTAGGAAAAAGCGGGCGCTTTCATGGGGATCCTTTATTTCAACAAGCCTGCGCCAAGCCACACGCCAATCGAGGTGGACGCCACACCGGCCACAAACCAGAGCATGCGAATTTTTTCGAGTGTCAACGCGTCAGAAGGCGTGGTTGAAGCCTGTGTGTGTGCTGGCGCGCTGTGCAAGCTAGGTAATTGCGACATGGGTTGGCGTTCGGCCGTTTTGTCATGGGGCGCGTTAGCAACTGGGCGGGTGTTGCTGTCGACAGGACCACCATGCGCGATGTGATTTTTGAGCGCCGTGAAAAACTTTTCAGACAGTTGACGTGCGGAAGCATCGATCATGCGACCACCAATTTGCCCGAGTTTTCCAGCAATCGATGCTTTGGCTGTGTAGGTAAGCAGCGTGCCTTCAGGGGCATCAGCCAGCGTGATGACGGAACTGCCTTTGGCAAAACCAGCGCTGCCACCCGAGCCTTCAAAGTTCAGGGTGTAGCCCTGCATCGGCACGATGTTAGTCATGCTCACCTTGCCCACAAACGTGGCGCGCACAGGCCCCATTTTGATGACCACGCGCGCCTGCATTTCGCTGGGCGAAAGGGCTGTAATTTCTTCGCATCCAGGGATGCAAACACGCAGCACGTGTGGGTTGTTGAGTGCTTGCCAAACCACACTGGGTGATGCGGCTAAGGTCACGTTGCCTTGTAAGTCCATGGGGGTCCTTTGTGTTTTAACAAGCTCTGCGGGTTTGTCCCGATTTGTGGCTTATTGACCAAGCGTTAAATTAAACACGAATATCAATCAATGTCGTGATGCCTTCCATTCGGAAAAACCCTAGCGCCCAACAAGCCCCAGCGCCTGTTCGCCGCCGCATGCCAGCTGCGCAGCGTGAGCAGCAGTTGGTGGAAGGTGCGATTCGGTTTTTCTCACGTCACGGCTTGGACGGTCAGTTGCGTGACTTGGCGCGTGAATTGGGCATCACCCACACGCTGCTGTATCACTACTTTCCCACCAAGCAAGCTTTGCTAGAGCGTGTTTACAAAGACATCTTTGAGGGACGCTGGCGTAACGAATGGGAGACCCTGCTGGACGACAAAAGCATTGAGCTGCCTGAAAAATTAACGCGGTTTTATGTGTCCTATGCCCGCGTCATTATTGAGCCAGAGTGGGTGAGGGTGTTTGTGTATTCGGGCTTGAGTGACCGCTACATTACCGACCGTTACTTTGCGTTGCTGCATGAAAAACTGTTTCCCCGCATCCACCGCGAAACGCTGAAGTTTTTGGGAAGTCGCTCACGTAAGCCGCCCACCGAACGCGAGATGGAACGCATTTTGGGCCTGCATGGCAGCATTTTTTACATGGGCATGCGCCGTTGGGTGTATGGCTTTGATCCCAATCAAGACATCTCTGCACTCAGCGAGATGGATGCGATTTACATAGAAGACCGTGTGATGGCCTACCTGGTCAGTTTGCAACCTAAGAAAGTGAAAACATGACACTCGCGTTGAATCATTTCTCCATCCGAACCACGGACATGGACAGCACCCGTATTTTTTACGAAGCCGCACTGGGTTTGACGGTAGGACCTCGACCTGCTTTTCCATTCCCCGGTATTTGGCTTTACAACGGATCGCATGCAGATGTGGCCAATGCCATGGTGCATGTGATCGGAATGGATCTGAACGATCCTGAAGGACTCAAACAATATTTGGGTGATCGCGATATCAGCAGCCTCAAAGGTTCGGGGGCTGTAGACCACATCGCGCTCTTCGACACGGGCTTGCAAGCTAAATTGGCGCATTTGGCCAAGCTCGGTATTGCGGTGCGCGAGCGCACCGTGCCCTCCATTGGATTGCATCAACTCTTTTTGGATGATCCCAATGGGGTGGTGATTGAGCTCAATTACCCTGCGGACGAAAAAGCGGCGCTTGACGCAAGTCGTGGCGCGAAATCCACGCCTTCGCAGGGAGGCTGATTCGATGTCGCGTGTCCTGATCGTCGGCGGTTCTTTGGGAGGCTTGATGGCCGCCAATGTGTTGCTGCGTGCAGGCTTTGAAGTGACGGTCCTGGAGAAGGCCACTTCTTCTCTGGATGGTCGTGGTGCTGGCATCGTGACACACCGCCCACTGCTAGATGCATTGGCGCTTTGTGGCGTTCCCGCTGACGCGTCGCTGGGCGTTGCCATCGACCGACGGGTGACGTTGGATCTGCAGGGGCAAGCAGTGGCTAAAACCCACATGCCTCAAGTGCTGACTTCTTGGAGCCGTCTGTATGCATTGCTGCTCGAGGCCTTGCCCGCAGCGATGTATGTGCGCGGTGCCACTTTGGCCTCGTTCACGCAAGACGATCAAGGTGTTCAGGCCGTGTGCGAAGACGGTCGAACATTTGAGGGCGATGTGTTGATTGCCTCTGATGGCATTCGGTCTGTTGTTCGCGCAGCCGTGGCACCTGAGGTGAGAGCGCAATATGCAGGCTATGTCGCTTGGCGGGGCGTGTGTGATGAGGCGGTGTTGTCACAACACACGTTGAGCACGGTATTTGAAACGTTTGGTTTTGGCTTACCTCCAGGCGAGCAAATCATTGGCTACCCAGTGGCTGGTTTAGAAAATTCAGTGACAAATGGCCGTCGTCGTTACAACTTTGTTTGGTATCGACCCGCACCTGAAGGCGAAGCCTTGCAAAGTTTGATGACCGATGCCGATGGCGTACATCACCCACTGGGCCTGCCACCCAACAAAGTGTCATGGCGACATCTGGCTGACGCACGTCTCGCAGCGCGCGAGAAGCTAGCCCCTCAGTTTGCTGAAATTATGGAAAAAACAGCGCAACCCTTTTTGCAACCCATTTACGACTGCTACAGCACACGCTTGGCATTCGGCAGAGTAGCTCTGATGGGGGATGCTGCCTTTGTGGCGCGCCCTCACGTGGGCATGGGAGTGACGAAAGCAGCGCAAGATGCCGTGGCTTTGTGCGATGCCTTGAAGCAGCATGGTGCTCAGCCTGCCGCGTTGAACGCTTATGAATCACAGCGCTTGATGGATGGTCAAGCGGTGGTGGAGAGAGGTCGTCGTTTGGGGGCTTACATGCAGGCTACGGCCGGTGGGCATGAGGCTCTTCGCGACGCAAAAGCCGTGATGGAGCAAACGGCGATTGATTTATCAACTAAACCAACCTGAGGAGACAAGCATGACACATCCAACCAACCTAGGTCGTCGGACATTGATCGTGGGTGGCGCTGCGGCCGCAGTGACACCGGCATGGCTGAACCTAGCGCACGCGCAAAACACCCCGATCAAGATCGGCTTCCCAGTCCCATTGACGGGCGCGTTTTCTGCTGAAGCGCAAGACCAAGTGCGCGCTGCCGAAATCGCCATCAAAGAGTTCAACGACAGCGGTGGCTTCAACGGCCGCAAAGCTGAGCTGTTGGTGCGTGACGATAAGCTCAACCCAGGCGAGGCAGCCACACGTACCCTTGAGTTGATTGAAAAAGACAAGGTTGACTTCGTGGTTGGCTCTTTGTCTGCTGCGACACAACTGTCGATCAACGCCGTGTGCCGCGATCGCAAAATCATCTTCAACTCTATCAGTCAGTCTGACGCCATTAACGAGGCCAAAGACTGGAGCCTCTACACTTTTCACGAAGCGCTGAACCCTCACCTCACCGCAGGTGCGGTGGGCCGCTACGCTTTCCCGAAGTTTGGCAAAAAGGTGGTGTACCTCACTGCCGACTACGCCTATGGCCACGAGATGGTGCGTGGTTTTCAGCGTGCAGGGCAGTCCTTGGGTGCACAAACTTTGGCTGATATTCGTCACCCGATTGGTGCAGCCGATTACTCCGCTTTCTTGCCTCGTATTCAAGCACTGAAGCCAGATATCTTGGTGTTGTGCAACTTCGGTCGCGATTTGGTGAACTCAGCCAAACAAGCCACCGACTTTGGCATCAAGGCCAACACCAAAATCATTGCACCTGTGCTGTTGTACACCGCACGCCAAGCTGGCGGTGCGGAGGCCTTTGAAGGCATCTTGGGTGGTACGTCTTATTACTGGGGCATGGAAGACAAGATTCCAGCAGCCAAGGCGTTCAATGACAAGTTCCGCAAAGCCAACGGCGGAGCAGTGCCATCAGACTATGGCGCTTTGGGCTATGCCGGTGTGCGTTCAATGCTGCAAGCGGTGCGTGAAGCCAAGTCCACCGAATCACTCAAGGTCAGTATCGCGCTGCGTCAGCTCCGCTACAACTGGTACAAGGGCGATCAGTTTTACCGCAAGTGCGATCACCAGTCCGTGCAGTCGGTGGTGATCGTCGAGTCGAAATCTAAGGATATGAAAGACAAGTACGACGTGTTCAACGTGTTGTCCATCGAAGCCGCAGATGAGAAGAATCTACGTAGCTGTGACGAATTGGGTCACAAGATTTCAACTTGAGTAACTTGACCTAGCCTCTCCCCGCAGCCTGAGGCTGCGGGCCTATTTCTGTTTTGTAAGTGAACTTGATGTTTGACATCTCACCTCAACTCTTTGCGTTGCAACTGATGACGGGCATTGCCTTAGGCGCTGTGTATGCGCTGTTGGCCATCGGTTTGTCGTTGATCTTTGGTATGTTGACCGTGGTCAACTTCGCCCACGGCGCGTTCTTCATGGTGGGCGCGTTCTTAGGCGTTTACAGCCTGAGTTTGACGGGCAGCTTTTGGTTCAGCTTGTTGCTGGTGCCTTTGGCGACCGGTGCTATAGGGCTGCTGTGCGAGCGTTTCTTGGTGCGTCCGCTGTACGGCCGTGGGATTGACTATCCGCTGCTGCTGACCTTTGGTTTGTCGTACGTGTTGATCGACCTGATGCGCTTTGTCTTTGGCATTGAGGGCTTGCCTAGCTCAACACCTGCCGCATTGCGTGGTGCTGTCGACTTGGGATTTGGTCATTTCCCTTTGTACCGTTTGTTCTTGATTGCAGCTACCGCCTTGATTGTGTTGGTCTTGTGGCTTTTCATTGAGAAAACCCGCTACGGTTTGATCATTCGAGCGGGTTCGCGAGATTCTGAAATTGTCAAAGTCTTAGGCATCGACATCGCCAAGGTGTGGTTGTTGGTGTTCGGCATCGGTACGGCCATTGCGGGGTTGTCGGGTTTGCTGGCCGCACCCACGCGCGCCGTCAACCCAGAAATGGGAATTCCTATCTTGGCTGAATCGTTCGTGGTCACGGTGGTCGGCGGCATGGGCTCTTTGCCCGGCGCTGTGGTGGCGGGGTTGTTGGTGGGCGTGGTCTTTGCCATGACGTCGTTGCTGGCACCCGAGTACGCTGAGTTGTCTATTTTTGTGCTCATGGCCGTTGTCCTTTTGTGGCGACCCCAGGGCTTTTTCGGCAAAGCCGGTTTGATGAGCTAACCCTATGAACGCTTTGATTGATCTGGCACGTGCGCACCGCGTCGCGGCCGTGCTTTTGTTCTTGTTGGTTTTTCCCTTCTTGATGCCTTATGACGCTTTGTCCGTCAATATTTTGATTTTTGGCTTGTATGCGGTGGGCTTCAATTTGTTGTTTGGGTACACCGGCATGCTGTCTTTTGGGCACGCGGCGTTTTTAGGCGTGGGCTCATATTTGGCCGGTATTGCCGTGGTCAGTGGTGGCTGGCCTTGGTGGGCGGCGATATTGACGGGCGTGGTGGGCGCAAGCTTGGTCGGCCTGGTGATGGGCTACATGGCCATTCGCACCCGGGGCATTTACTTCAGCATGGTCACGTTGGCGTTAGCGCAAATCATCTATTACGTTTTCTACAAGGCCGATGGTTGGACCGGTGGTGAAAACGGTCTGCGCGGCGTCAAAGTGGAGACGATCGACCTCATGGGTTTGAGCATCAATTTCATGGACCCGTTGAACAAGTACTACGTGATTTTGGTTTTCGTTGCCCTGGCCTTGTGGTTTGTCTCCAGGGTATTGAACTCGCCTTTTGGTGCGGTGATTGAGTCAATCCGTGAAAACGAAAAACGTACAGCGGCTTGTGGTTATGACGTAGCACGAGCCAAGCTGTTGGTGTTTGTGTTGTCTGCTGCCATTTGCGGTTTGGCGGGCGCCTTGCGTGCTTTGCATTTGTCTGTGGTTCCGATCGATTCGTTGCACTATTTGCAAAGCGGTCAAGCGGTCATGATGTGTTTGCTAGGCGGCATGGGTACTTTCTTTGGGCCGTTTGTGGGCGCCGCCGTATTCTTGTACCTTGAGGATGTGGTGACCAACCTCACGCGTTACTGGATGGGTGTGGTGGGCTTGGTGTTCATGGTGTTTGTTTTGTTTTTCCCCAAAGGCGTTTGGGGCACATTCTTGGACGGTGTCGCGCGTTACCAAAAGCGCAGCTTAAATAAGCAGGAGGGCGTATGAGCACCAACCCGATACTTGAAGTGCGTCATGCCACCCGTGATTACGGTAAATTCCGTGCGCTCAACAATGTGAGCGTGAGTTTTCAGCCAGGGGAGTTGACGGCCATCATTGGGCCCAATGGCGCGGGAAAGAGCACGTTCTTCAATGTGATCAGTGGCGGGGGCCCCCCTAGCTCGGGGCAAATCTTATTTGAGGGGCGTGACATCAGCCATGTGCCAGCGCATGCATTTGCCCGCATGGGAATTGCCAAGAGTTTTCAAATCACCAATGTCTTCAAGCAACTCAGCGCTCATGAAAACGTGCGCGTGGCGCTACAAATGCAAGAGACCAAATTTGAACTGTGGCGATCGCGTGCGTCTTATGTTGGGCTGATCGACGAGGCAGATGCTTTGCTTGAGCGTGTGGGCCTTGCCGATGTGCGCAACAAGCTGGCCGCTGATTTGGCGCACGGCCAACAGCGCAGCTTAGAGGTCGCCATGGCTTTGGCATGCCATCCCAAATTGTTGTTGATGGACGAGCCAACGGCAGGTATGTCGCCCGAAGAAACCACGGTCATGATGGACCTCATCACGCAACTGGCCCAAGAGCGCACCGTGATTTTGGTGGAGCACAAAATGAAAATGGTCATGGGCCTGTGTAAGCGCTTGATCGTGTTGCACCACGGCGAGTTATTGGCTGAAGGTACGCCTGATGAGATTCGCCAGAACTCAGAGGTCAAGCGTGTGTATCTGGGCCAGCATTAAGGAACAAACATGTTGAAAGTTGAGCAACTTAACGCTTGGTACGACCACAGCCATGTGATTCAGGGATTGGACTTCCATGTGGCGCGTGGCGAAATCGTCACCCTCATGGGACGTAACGGCGCGGGCAAAACAACCACCTTGCGCAGCATCATGGGCTTGTTATCCAAGACGCGCGGCAAAGTGATGTTTGATGGACATGATCTTTTGAGCATGCCTTCACATCAGCGTTACCACTTGGGTTTGGCGTATGTGCCAGAGGAGCGGCGCATTGTTCCGGGCTTGACCGTGCTTGAAAACTTGCAGCTGGGATTGCTGGCCAGTGCGCAACGCGGCGAGATGAGCGCCATGATTGATGAGATTGCGCAAACCTTTCCGCGTCTCAAAGAGCGGTTGCACCAAGAAGGCACTTCGCTCTCAGGTGGTGAGCAGCAGATGTTGGCCATCGCGCGCGCCATGATGGCCAAGCCACGGATGATTCTGCTGGATGAGCCATCCGAGGGCATCATGCCCATCTTGGTGGATGAGATGTTTGAGCTCTTTGCACGCATGAAGCAGCAGGGCATCACCATTTTGTTGGTCGAGCAAAACGTCGAGCGAGCCTTGGGTATTTCGGACCGCGCCTACATCCTTGATCAAGGACAAATCGTGCACCACGGCAATGCCACCGACTTGTTGGCAGATGCACAGATTCAGGAAAAATACTGCGCAGTGTAAAAAAGGCGAGCATCGCATGCCGACCTAGTATGCTTTTGAGCATGCCCAAGACCAAGCCGCATCCTTTAAATTCGAATCAGTCTCAAAGGTTTGAAGTCCAATCATCTCGCGTTCACGGCCAAGGCGTGTTCGCCCTGTGCCCCATGGCCGCAGGCGAGACGGTCATTGAGTACGTGGGCGAAATCATTTCCATGGCCGAGGCGCTGCGCCGCCACCCGCACGACCCCAGCAACCCCGAGCACACGTTTTACTTTCACATCGACGACTCGCGTGTCATTGACGGCTTGTACGGCGGCAACGCGTCGCGGTGGATCAACCACTCGTGCAAACCCAATTGCGAACCGGTCGAAATCAAGGGGCGTGTGTTTATCAAAACGCGCCGCCAAGTGTGGCGTGGGGAAGAGCTGACGTTCAACTACGGGTTGATCAGCGACGAGCCCTTGACCGAAGCGCTCAAAGCCAAATACGCGTGTCGGTGCGGCGCACAAAAGTGCAAAGGCACAATGCTGGCTTCATAAGACATTGAAATGACACACGACATGACAGACCCGCAAACGCAATGGGACACCGCGTGCAAAGCCTTGGACGAGGAGTTCCAGTTGCGTGCCGATGAGTTGCCAACGATTGACACGGCCAAGGCTTTGTTTTTGCAGCGCGTGGGCCGCCGTGAGATCACGCAAGAGGCGGCCAATGCGCTGATGTTCAGCTTGTATTTCACGTGTTACCTCAGCATGTTGTTGGCCTTCAAGGTGGAGACGCCAGACTTTGAGGTGCCCGACTACCTGCACACGCATCCCGTGTTGGAGGCGTCCAACCGTTGGGCGCAAATGGCAAGCGATGGCCATTTGTTAGCCCAGTTGGCCGAGCCCATCATTCGCGATACACAAGACTTGCTAGACGCCCTGAACTAAATCGGGGGCTCAGCGCACCGCTCCATACGGGCAATACCCAGGCCTAGGCCCCACTTGCGGATGCAGTCGGCAGGTGTCGGGGCGTTTTTCGTACACGTTGCAACGGCGTGTTTTGGCATCGAGGTTTTGACAATCGCCGTTTGAGCGGCGTGACAAGGTGAAGATGCTGTTCTTGAAATTGAAGTGTTCGATGACGCCCATTTTTTGCAAGCGCTTGGCGATTTGCTTGGGCTCTTCGTGTTCCGCTTCAAATGGGTCGACCAGCTCCAGCCGCACCAAGTCGGGCAGCTTGACTTCCACGGGCATGGTGCAGCAGTTGGCGGCGCAGGTGCTGCACAGCCCATTGCGGTAGCGGGTCCAGGTGTCGCAGTTGTCGACGTTAACGATGGAAATGTGAGAGCGCATGGGCGTTGGTCAGAAAGTGGCGAGGGCGTCAGCCACGAGTTTGATGGAGACCATCAGCAGCCCGACTTGTACGAATTTAAAAAACCAAACATCGTTGATCTTGCGCGTCAAATAAGCGCCGAGCACGGTGCCTAGCAAGGCAAACGGAATCAGCACCGCAGCGCTCATCAAGTCGTCATAGGCATAAGGGCGTAGCTGTTGGTAGGGCCAAATTTTGGCGGCGTTGATGACGGCAAACAACAGTGTGGCCGTGCCAGCAAACACCGCCTTGGGTAACTTTTGCGGCAGCATGTACACCTGAAAAGGTGGCGCGCCCGCGTGTGAAATGAAGCTGGTGAACCCCGCCACTAAGCCCCAAAAGGCCCCTTTTTTTACATCCGCAGGGCGGGGCGTTTGTTCGGTTTTGCGTTTGAGCCAAGTGTTCAGGCAAAAGCCAATGCCCATCAGCCCCATCAACAACTTCACAGCCACGTCAGACACCAGTGAGGCGGTGAGCCAACCGATCACAACGCCGCCAATACCCGCAGGAATGAGAATTTTTAAATTGACGGCGCTGAAGTTTTTGCGATACAGCCAAATGCCCACCATGTCGGAGATGACGTAGATGGGCAGTAGCAAAACGGCCGCCTTCACCGGTGACATGAACAACGAAAGAATAGGCACTGAGAGCATGCCCACCGTTGGCAGACCGCCCTTGGATAAGCCCACCAGCATGGCCGAAAAACCAGCCCAGATTAAATAATTTTCCATAGAAGGTCAGGCCCATGGCCTGACGGTGCGCAAAGATGAGAAGCGCTTATTTTCTCTTCTTTGCGCGGGGTGCTGTTTGTGTCCACCGCTCCAGCACGTCATAGACCGACGCCGTGTCGTCCATGCCGTGGCCCATGGCCATGGCGGCGTTGTAGATGGGCTGGGTAGCCGCAAACAAGGGCGCGGGGGTGTCGGTGGCTTGCAGCAGCGCTTGAATCAGCGCCATGTCTTTTTGCCACGTCGACACTTTCATCGTCGCGTCTTCCCACGACCGGTCCACCATCATCGGGCCGCGCACTTGCAGCATGCGTGAGCCGCCTGCACCATCGGCCACCACTTTCACAATTGTGGCGGGGTCCAGGCCCGCACGCGCGCCCATCAAAATGGCTTCGGCGGACGACACGTTGTGAATCGCCACCAACAAGTTGGCGACCAGCTTCATGCGCATGCCGTTGCCAAACTCACCCACGTCATAGCGGGCGCGGGCAAAGCCTTCAAACACTGCATGCATGGCGCGAATGGCTTTGGCGTTGCCGCTGGCGTAGACCGCCAAGTCGCGGGTCAGCGCTTGGGCACCAGTGCCCGACAGGGGACAGTCCAGCAGCGTGATGCGGTGTTGGGCCAATGCGGTTTTGTTGCGGTTTTTGCAAGCCTCCGGCAAGGTGCTGGTTTCGGCGGCAATCAAGCCCTTGAGGCCTGTGGCCAGCAGATCGGCACACACTTGGTCAAGTGCAGCTTCGCTGGGCAGCGACAGCAGAAGGTGTGTGGCGTGTTGTGCCACCTCACCTGCGCTTTTGCAGGCGTGGCCGCCTGCTTTTTTTAGGCGCTGGCGCGAGGCTGCGACGGGGTCGTAGCCAAACACCTCAAACCCAGCTTTCACCAAATTGGCGGCCATCGCTGAGCCCATGATGCCCAGCCCAATGACGCCCACGGTGGGGCGATTGGCGTTCGGTGAGGTGCTCAAGCCTTACTCCACCTTGATGTCAAACTCTTTGACGATCTTGCCCCAGAACGCGTAGTCCGAGTTGGCGACTGTGGACAGTGCTTCGGCCGATGTGCCGGTGGGTGTGAGGCCCAAATCGCGCATACGCGATTGAATTTCGGGCATCTTCACGATCTTCACAATCTCGGTGTTGAGCTTGGCCACGATGTCATCGGGTGTGCCTTTGGGCGCAAAGATGCCATGCCACGAACTGCCGATTTGGCCGTTCACATCCAGCGTGGACCCGAACTCGGTCATGGTGGGCAGATCGGGCAAGCTCGGGATGCGCTCCGCACCTGAGATGGCCAAGCCCTTGACCTTGCCCGACTTGATCAACGGAATCGCGGTGGTTGACGCTTCAATCGACAAGCTCACCACGCCACTCATCACATCGGGTGATGGGTTGGTTTTGTAGGGCACGTGGTTGAGCTTGATGCCCAAGCGTTGCGCCCACGCTTCCATCGCCACGTGCGGCTGCGAGCCCACGCCCAACGAGGCGTAATCGATCTTGCCGGGGTTGCGCTTGGCGTATTCGACCAACTCTTTCATGCTGTTGTAAGGCGCATTGGGTGATGCGGTCAACACATGGGGCACGAGCAGCAATTGGCTGATCGCTCTGAAGTCGCGCACCGGGTTGAACTGAGGTTTTTGATACACATTGGGCGCAATGGCATGCACCGCCTTCACGCTGAAAAACAAGGTGTAGCCATCGGCCGCGCTGGTGCTGGCCGCCTCCGCGCCAATCATGCCGCCCGCGCCTGGTCGGTTGTCGATCACCACCGGTTGGCCCAGCGCTTGGCTGAGTTTGTCGCCCACCAAACGCGCGATCACATCAGGCGAAATGCCAGCGGCAAAGGGCACGATCATCTTGATGGGGCGTGTGGGGTAGCCTGCGTTTTGTGCCCAAGCGGAGGGCATGGCGATCGCGGCTGCACTGGCGGCGGCGGCGGATAAGAGGTGTCTGCGTTGCATGAGGTTTGTCTCCGTTGGGGTTGATCAAATGTTTGTATTCGCCGAGCCCTTGAGCTGCAGCATGGCGCGGGCTTCGTCGGGTGTGGCCACTTCCAGCCCCAGCCCTTCGATGATGGCGCGGGCTTGGCGCACTTGCTGCGCGTTGCTCTCGGCGAGCTTGCCTTTGCCAATCCACAAGCTGTCTTCGAGGCCCACCCGTACATTGCTGCCCATGCTCGCGCCCATGGCAGCGATGCGCATTTGGTGGCGGCCAGCGCCCAGCACCGACCATTGGTAGTCTTTGCCAAACAAGCGGTCGGCGGTGCGTTTCATGTGCATCACGTCTTCAGGATGGGTGCCAATGCCGCCCAAAATGCCGAACACCGATTGCACAAAGAACGGCGCTTTGATCAAGCCTTTGTCGACAAAGTGCGCCAAGTTGTAGAGGTGGCCAATGTCGTAGCACTCAAACTCAAAGCGCGTTTGGTTGGCGTTGCAGGCCTTCAGCGCAAACTCAATGTCTTTGAAGGTGTTGCGGAAAATTAGGTCGCGGCTGTTTTCTAAATGCTCACGTTCCCAATCGTGTTTCAAGTCGGTGAAACGCTCCAGCATCGGGAAGAGTGCAAAGTTGAACGAGCCCATATTGAGCGACGCCACCTCGGGCGAAAAGCGCATGGAGGGTTGAATGCGCTCGTCGATCTTCATGAACGGCGAGCCGCCGCTGGTGAGGTTGATCACCGCATTGGTTTTGGCTTTGATTTGCGGCAAAAACTTGGCAAACGCTTCGGGGCTTTGATCGGGCTTGCCGGTGATCGGGTCACGCGCGTGCAAGTGAATGATGGCCGCGCCCGCGTCGGCGGCACCCAACGAAGCCTCGATGATTTCTTCCGGCGTGACCGGCAAATGCGGTGACATGGAGGGGGTGTGAATCGCACCCGTGACGGCACAGGTGATGATGACTTTGGACATGACAAACCTTCAAAGATGCACGACAAGACGAGGTGTCTTGGATGGTTAGCATGCTACAAATTCAAGCTCTGCATCACACGCTCGTAAACCCTCAAGTCATCGGCGAGATGCCGAAAAACTGTCGCCAATGGAACAGTTCAAAAACTTCTTTGTGTGACGATTGCCCGCCTGATGGGTTGCAAATTCTTTGTCACTTGTCATGACCGCAAGGAGTTCATGGATGAGAAAGTTCGTCGCGATTTCTAAACTGGTGTTGGGCGGTTTGGCCCTCACCTTGGCTGGCCAATTGATGGCGCAGGCGTACCCCAACAAATCGATCCGCTTGATCGTGCCGTTCCCACCGGGTGGCGGTAACGATGTGATCGCTCGCGTGATCGCGCAAAAGTTGGGTGAGCGTTTGGGTCAGCAGGTGGTGGTGGATAACAAGGCTGGTGCCAACGGCATCGTGGGCTTGCAGGCTTTGATGGCCGCACCGGCCGATGGCTACACCTTGGCCGTGGGTGCAGCCGGGCCATTGGCCGTCAACCCCAGCCTCTACGACAAATTGCCGTACGACCCGACCAAAGATTTTTCGCCCATCACCAACATGGTGAACTACCCGCTGCTGTTGGTCACACACCCATCCGTGCCCGCCAAGACTACACAAGACGTGATCAACCTCGCCAAGGCCAAGCCCGGCAACTTGTATTTCGCGTCACCTGGCAGCGGCAACTCTGGACATTTAGCAGGCGAGTTGTTCAACAACTTGGCCCATGTGAAAACGGTGCATGTGCCCTACAAAGGCCAAGGCCCTGCGCTGTCAGACTTGTTGTCGGGTCATGTGCAAATGCTCTACAGCAGCATTCCGTCGGTGATCTCGCAGGTCAAACAAGGCCAGCTCAATGCCATCGCGGTGGGCAGTGCCAAACGCTTGCCCTCGTTGCCCGATGTGCCCACGATTTCAGAGTCTGGCGTGCCCGGCTATGAAGCGTATTCGTGGGTGGGCATGTTGGCACCTGCCAAAACGCCCAAAGACATCGTGAACAAACTCAACGCCGAAATCGTCGACATCTTGAAGCAAAAAGACGTCTCAGAAAAACTCAACCAGCAAGGTGCCTTGCCTGTGGGTGACACGCCGGAGCAGTTTGGGCAATACATCAAAGCCGAAATCGACAAATGGGGCGCGGTGGTGCGCTCGGCCAACATCAAAGCAGATTGATTTACATGACACAAAAAAAATCTCAAGCCGTTAGCACTTCTGCTGCCAAGACCCTTGCCAAAAGCAAAGCCAAGAAAGCTGCCGTTCCGAAGGTGCGCTCTGCCGCGTACAAGGCGGGCTTGGCCATGCGCAGCCAAGTGCTGGGCGAAGACTACGTGGCGCGTTCTTTTGAAAACGCGACCGACTTGAACATGCCATTCCAAGAGTTGGCCACCGAGTTCGCCTGGGGCAGTGTGTGGACGCGCCCAGGCCTGTCGCTGCGTGATCGCAGCTTGGCGACTTTGTCGATGTGCATTGCTTTGAACCGACCAGCTGAAATCAAAATTCACTTGCGTGGGGCCATCCGTAATGGCGTCACGCAAGTGGAGTTGCGCGAGCTGATTCTGCATTCGTTTTTGTACTGCGGCGGGCCTGCGGCTTTGGATGCCTACAAGGCGGTGCGCGACGAGTTGCCCTTGATCGCAGAAGCCGAAAAGGCGGCTAAAAAATTAGCTGCAGCCAAAAAGTCGTCACCTAAGGCGGCAGCGGTGAAAAAAGCGGCGACCCCTAAAGTCGCCGCTAAGAAAGTTGCCGCCAAAAAAATGGTTAAAAAAGTGGCTAAAAAATAGACTTCAAGCCGGCCATCGCGCCCATCACCTCAGCGGTGGACGCGGTGTCTTCTTGCGACAAACCTTGCGCCATTGCCGCGGTGTAAACCGAGGCAGCGGCAGAAAACAAGGGCGTAGGGCAGTCGACCGACTTGGCCATTTCGCCAATCACTTCCATGTCTTTTTGCCACACCTCCACCTTCATGGTGGGCGGTGAGTATTGGCGCTCGAGCATCATGGCCATGCGCAAACGCATCACGCCCGTGCCGATGACGGGGCTGTTGCCAAACAGCTTGAGCACCTCGCGTGGGTCCAAGCCCATCTTGCGCGCCAGCGTGACCGACTCGGCATAGGCCACGTTGTAAATGGCCACCAAGTGGTTGGCAGCAAACTTCATCTTGGTGCCGCTGCCGTAGGGGCCGACATAGGGCACGTTGTCGGTGAATACCTGCAACACAGGCCGCACCTTTTTGTACGCGGCTTGTGTGCCACTGACAAACACGGTCCAAGCCCGCTCTTTGATACGAACAGCCGTGCCGCTGATGGGGGCGTCTAGTGTGCTCACGCCTACCTTGCGCAGTTGTAGAGAGCAGGCATCTTTGTCGGCCATGGGCAAGGTGCTGGTTTCGATCACGATTTGTTGCGTGGGTCGTGCCGCTTTGGGCACCGAGGCAATGGCCTCGGTCACCAGCGATAAGGCTTTGGAGGTCGACAGCGAGACGATCAAAACTTGCGCTTGTTCGGCCACTTCTGCGGCACTGACCAAGGGCTGACCGCCTGCTTTTTTCAAACGCTTCTGAGCTTTGGCGTCCACATCAAAACCGCACACGGTGTAACCCGCTTTGAGCAATTCTTCGGCCATCGTGCCGCCCATGATGCCTAGGCCAATCACGCCCACGGTGGGGCGCGTTGCAGATGCGGCCGCCATGCTGTTTAGCCCACCACCAAGCCAGCGGCTTGAATGCCAGCCATGCAAATGGCTTCGTCTTCATCGCCCGTACCACCGCTCGCGCCTGCTGCCCCGATGATGTGGCCTTGTGCGTCTTTGATCAGCACCGCACCAGGTTGTGCCAAGAATTTACCCTCGGCAGAAGCGGCTAGCGAGATGAAAAACGTGGGATTGTCTTTGGCGCGCTCAGCCAAGGCGCGACTGGATGAACCCATGCCCACCGCGCCCCATGCTTTGCCGCGTGCGATGTCAAAGCGGAACATGCTGGCACCGTCTTCGCGCGCGAAAGCCACCAACTGGCCAGAGGCATCGAGCACCACGATGCCCATGGGTTTGTAGTTGGCAGCGCGTGCGTTTTGAATGGCACCTTGCAAAATTTGATTGGCTTGTGCGAGGGTGAGAGACATGAAATTTCCTTGAGAGTCAAAAATAAATAGGGATGCGTTTGTGCTGCTGCTGAAAGCTTAGTCGATGGTGACGCCACCGGTCTTGATGACCTGACGCCAACGTTCGGTGTCTTCCTTCATCCACTGCGCCATTTCTTCGGGGGTGTTTCCCACGGGCTCGGCACCGACTTCAGCGAAGCGACGTGCCATGTCGGGTGTGCGCAAAATTTCGCCGATCAGGGAGGACAAGCGGTTCACGATGGCAGCGGGTGTTTTGGGCGGTGCCACCATGGCAAACCACGCCACCGCCACCACACCCGGCACCACCTCTTGCATAGCCGGAATGTGGGGCATGCTGCTGAGGCGCTTGGCGCTGGTGACAGCCAGCACCTTGAGTTTGCCGCTGCGCAAATGCGCCGAGGCTTGCGCCACGTTGCCAAACATCACGTTGACGTGGCCTGCCAACAAGTCTGCCACGGCAGGGGCGTCACCTTTGTAGGGCACATGCACCATCTTCACGCCGGTTTTTTGTTTGAATAGCTCAGCCGTCAAGTGGGCGGTAGAGCCGTTGCCTTGTGAGGCGTAGCTGAGCTTGTCGGGGTTGGCTTTGGCGTAGGCGATCAGCTCTTGCACGGTGCTCACGGGCACCGACGGATGCACCATCAAGGCATTGGGCACCAGCGACAAAATCGTGATGGGTACAAACTTGGATGGCTCGTAATTGAGCTTGGGGTAGAGGCTCACATTGATCGACAAAGGCGGCGGTGGGGCGGCCATCAAGGTGTAGCCGTCGGGCTCGGCATTAAAAACAAACTCGGCAGCGATGTTGCCTGCCGCGCCAGGCTTGTTCTCGATCACGATGCTTTGCCCCAGCTTGGCCATCAAGGCCTCAGAGATCAAACGCGGAAACAAATCAGCGCTGCCACCGGCTGGGTTGGGCACGATGATCTTGATGGTTTTTTGCGGCCATCCAGTGTTGCTTTGAGCCAGAATGGGCGTGCCAGACAGGGGCAAGGCGAGCGCGATAGACGTGCTCAAAAATTCACGGCGGTTGGTGTGTGTCATAGGTCGCGTCTTGTCGTGAGCGGGGTGTTTTAAATGGGGATAACCAGCAAGGTCTCGATGATGCGCGAGTCGTACACAAACAAACGTTGTTTGAATTTAGGACCTTCTGGGGTGATGACCACCTCGTCTTGGCATTGACCTGTGGAGAAAATTTTCATGTCTCCATCCAAGGCCATGGTGCGTACCACCAAGTAGTTGGAGCGCACCTGCAACACCCCGTTTGCCTCGACCACAATTTGCACACCCGACACGATGTGTCGGTAGTGGTGCGGCTCATAGATGTTGGCAATACGCATGGACTTGATGCGGTCACGCAGTTGCGCGGCGCTTCGGCTGTCGATGATGGCCATCGGTAAATCGCGGTCATGGTTGAAGCGCGATTTGACGGTGTAGCGGCCCTCGGGCAGCAGCAGGTCGGCAATGGCTTCGACGCGGTCTTCGTCAATGGCGCGGGCCCATTCGTAAATCAGGTTTTCGACGGCTCTGAAGTGTGTGTCGTGGTGCGGGGTCATGCCAGGCCCATATCTAAGCGGTAGTTGTGCCAAAAGTTGCGAATGGCGCGTTCGGACAGTTTGGTCGTGCCGCCACTTTCCAAGGTTTTGCCGCCCATTTCAATGAACGACGCGCCGCTTTGGCCATCGGCCATGGCGCGTTGCATCATTTCGCAGACTGCGGCGTCTTCCACTGAAATCATGCCGGCGGAGCCTGCCAAGTTGGCTTGCACCAAACGGGTTTGGGTGGTGGCTTCGTCGTCGTCTTCAAAACCGAAGTAGGTCCACACCAAGTCAGACTCGCCCACACCGCGTGGAATGAGTTGTCGGGTGGCCAAGCTGTTGGCAATTTGGTGCAGCACAAACGAGGGATACGTGGTGAGTACCTGCACACTCACGCCATCGCCAAACTCGTCACGCCATTTCAAGATGCTGGGGTCTTCCAGTTTCATGTCGTCGTTGACCGAGCGCAAGGCTGAACTGGTTTTATCGAAGTCTTCCGACTTTTTCTCGGTGCCCGCCTTGGTGTAGAAATACACATGACGGCCACTTTTGTCCAAGGTCATGCCCGACTCTTGCGATTGACGCGACAAACCAAAGGTGCCGTAAAACGTGTGCAAGATGTTGGCGTGGTACGAGTCGCGTGGGTTCTCGTGGTACGCCTTCCAATTGGCGTGAATGCGTTGGGTGTCATAGCCCAACACCTTGAGTGGCTTGTGCAGCACGCGACGAATGCCTTGCGCCACATCACCCAGCCAGTCTTCGAGGGGTTCCACCTCGTCAGAGAAAGTGGCGAACACCAAGCCACAAAATTGGGCCACGCGCAACTTGTGCAGCCCATGCTCTGAGAGTTGAAAGTCTTTGGGCAGACCGCCTTCGCCGCGCAGGCCGTGGCTGAACGCGGCATGGGTCAGGTCACCTTTGAGGTTGTAGTTCCAAGCGTGGTACACGCAGTAGAGCTTTTTGACTTTGCCAAACGCGTCGCGGCACAGCATGTTGCCTCGGTGCGCGCAGCGGTTGACCACCACATGCAGTGAGCCATCTTCGGCACGCGTCAACACCACCGATTGCTCGCCGATGTAAGTCGTCTTGAAGCTGCCTACGTCGGGCACTTCGGCTTCTAGGCCAACGTAATGCCAAGCTTTGCCTCTGAAAATTTTGGCCTGTTCTTGGGCGTAAATGTCGGGGTCGGTGTAGACCCAATACGGCGCACGCGTGTAACCCTCGGCGGGCCAAGTGCGGGGCGCTGCTGCTTTGAGACTCAGGGGGCCGTGCACGACGGCCTCATGGATGGAGGTGTGAGGGGAAGACATGGCGTCAATGAATGAGAGGACTTAGTCGATTGAGATTTTTTCGTCTTTCACGATCTTGGCCATGGCGGGAATTTCTGTTTTGAGCCATTGCCCAAATTGCTCCGGCGTCATGGGGGACGGTTCAGCGCCCAAGGTACTCAGGCGTTCCTTGACATCGGGCAGCGCAGTGATGCGCATCAACTCGGCGTTGAGCTTGTCCACGATGGCTTTGGGCGTGCCCGCTGGTGCCAGCAAGCCTTGCCAACTGCCGGTCAAAAAGCCGGGCAATGATTCGGCCACGGTGGGCACATTGCTCAACTGGGCGTTGCGCTTGGCGCTGGAGACGGCGATGAGTTTGATCTTGCCCGACTTGACGTGCGGGTAGGTGGCCACCATGCCGTTGAAGGTCACGTCCACTTGGCCACCGATCAAATCGGTCATGGCTTGTGCGCCGCCTTTGTAGGGCACGTAGCCCCATTCAATGCCGCTGCGTTGGGCAAACACCACACCCGCCAAATGCGTGGCGCTGCCCATGCCTGCCGCCGCTGCGTAATTGACTTTGCCTTTTTGCGCCTTGGCGTAAGCGATGAGTTCTGCCGTGGTGTTGGCGGGCACTTTGTCACTCACGACCAACAGGTGTGGCGAGTAACCCACCATGGCAACGGGCGCGAAGTCCGTCAGCACGTTGAAGGGCAGTTTGTAGAGGGCAGGACTGATGACCAAATTGCCCACATCCATCAACACCAAGGTGTGACCGTCGGGGGCTGATTTGGCGGCGGCATCGGCGCCCAAGTTGCCGTTGGAGCCCGCACGGTTGTCGATCACCACGGGCTGGCCCCAAGCTTCGGTCATTTTTTGTCCAACCAAGCGAGCCAACACGTCTGAGGTGCCGCCGGCTGGGAAAGGTACGATGATTTTGATGGGTTTGTCCGGATAGGCGTGCGCCAAAGGCGCAAACAAGGAGGCCAAGACAAGGGGGAGTGCGGCGATATTTTTGAGCATCAATGTGGTCCTAAAGCAGGCCTCACTATCGCCGCTCGCAGGGCGTTTTTTAATCACCAAGGTGACACCGTAGCAGGGCTTGCCCTCTGGTCAGCGAGCCGCTTCCCACGTACCTTGCGTCATACCCATTGAAGACAGCGCTTATGACTGACACACTCACCGAAAACAACATCCACCCCGAGGGCAGCATTGATACCGAAGTTCGTGGTCATGTGTTGCTGATCGCCATCAATCGGCCCAACAAACGCAACGGCTTCACGCCCAAGATGTTCAGAGAATTGGGCGAGGCCTACACCCGCCTCGATGACGATCCAGCCTTGCGCGTGGGCTTGCTGCACGCCAAGGGCGCACACTTCACAGCAGGTTTGGATTTGCCGTCGATCGCGCCACTGATGCGTAGCGGTGAAAAAGCGGTGCCCATGGGGCTGGTCGATCCTTGCGATTTAGGCATTGCGGGTTATCGGCGTCGAACCAAACCGATGGTGGTGGCGGTGCAAGGCATCACCTACACCTTGGGCATTGAGTTGATGCTGGCCGCTGACATCGTGGTGGCCGCCGACGATTGCCGGTTCTCTCAACTCGAAGTCAAGCGCGGCATCATGGCCACGGGGGGCGCGACCTTGCGCATGGCGGAGCGCGCGGGCTTGGGCAATGCCATGCTGCATTTGCTCACCGGCGATGTGTTTGACGCGGCCGAGGCGCTGCGCCTGAACTTTGTGCAAAAAGTCGTGCCTGCTGGGCAAGAGCTCGAGACCGCCTTGACCATTGCCAACGCGATTGCCGCGCAAGCCCCTTTGGCGGTGGTGGCCACACGCTTGAATGTGTTGAAGGCAGTGGAGCATGGTCCCGTGGTGGCCATGCATGAGTTCATCTCTACGCAGCAAAGCTTGTCCAACAGCGATGACGCCAAAGAAGGCGTGTTGTCGTTTGTTGAGAAGCGGGATGCACGCTTCACCGGGCGTTGATGCGTTGGCCAAGCTGGGCTCTGAAACGAGGCTAGGCTGGCCTTGAGCTTTGCCCAAGAAAGCGATCTCAAAGCTGCGGAGATCGCTCCAATTTACTGAGGTCAAAGCCTTGTGCGCTCAGTCGTTTGAGCAAGGCGTTGTAGGTGGTGGCATCCACCGTGGGTTTGCGTGACAGCACCCACAGGTACTCGCGCGAAGGTTCGCTGACCGCGGCCAGTTGGTAGTCGTCATCCAAGTCGATCACCCAGTAATCCCCCCACACTTGCGGCAACCAGCTCAGCCAGGCGGGGGCAAAGCGCACTTTCAATTTGGGCGAGGTGACTGGCCCGATTTGTCGCGCTAAACCGAGTGCGTTGATTTCTTCGCCGCTCTCGGTGAGGCAACGGTTGAGCACCTGCACAGTGCCGTCGCCTTGTGCCAAGTATTGGGCGCGCGTGTGGCGAGCGCACTGGCGTTGAAACTTGTTGGGAAATTTGGCAATCTCGTACCAAGTGCCCATGTAACGGGGCACATCCAAGCTGGCAATGCTGACCACGGCAGGCAGCGATGTGGCAGTTTGTGTGGGCACTGCGATGCGTTCTGGCGTCTGTGCTTGTGCCAACGACAGAGCGCCGATTGACGCGCCAAGCACGGCCACCCAGCGCCACGACGAAAACCAACGGGTCAAGCTGAGCTTCATGTCCGACTCCTTAAAAGACAACGCCTGTGCGCAGGGTGTTGAGCACGATTTCTGCAATTTGCAGCAACAGCAGCAAGGCCAATGGCGACAAATCGACACCGCCCATGTGCGGCAGCACCCGACGCAAGGGGCGCAGCAAAGGCTCCACCAACTGTGCCAAGAAGTAACTGATGTCGGTGCCTGACTTCAGCCACGACAACACGGCGTAGATGATGACCAGCCACATCAGGCTGGAGAGGCAGGTGCTCAGCAACTCAAAGCCGGCTTGGGTGAGCAGATTCAACCAATGACCCATCACGCCTGACATCAGGCCCAGCAAGGTGTATTTCGCCAGTAAAACCGCGTAGGCTGCGACCAAGCTGGCGGTGTCTAAGCGCCCCAAGGCGGGCACATGGCGGCGTACGGGTAACACGATCCAATTGGTCACCGCAAAGAAGAAGGGCGCCAAGGGGTTGCCTGAGCGCGCCGAGAGCGGCACGCGCTGCAAATGCATGTACATGCGCAACAAACAGGTGCTTGCCACCACACCCACCACGACTTGCAAAATGAGAGAGAAAATTTGAAACAGCATGCGGATGAGTTTAGTGGGCTCAGGCAAAATTTGAACCTTGTTGTAGAAATGGTTTGTATGTCTCAAAAATCTGCGTTGCCTCGTTACATTTTTGCCAGCCGGTGGTTGCAATTGCCTTTGTATTTGGGGCTGATTGCGGCACAGGCTGTGTACGTCTTCCATTTTTGGGTGGAGTTGGTGCACCTGCTCGAGGCCGCCATGGGCAGCCGCACGGCCTTGGACGCCTTGGTCAGCAGCATTGGCTACAAGTCTGATGTGGTGGTCACGCACCTCAATGAGTCGGTCATCATGTTGGTGGTGCTGGGCTTGATTGACGTGGTGATGATCTCGAATTTGCTGATCATGGTTATCGTCGGTGGCTACGAAACCTTCGTCTCGCGCATGTATTTGGAAGACCACCCCGACCAGCCTGAGTGGCTCAGCCATGTCAACGCCTCGGTGCTGAAGGTCAAGTTGGGCACGGCCATCATTGGCATTTCGTCCATCCACCTGCTCAAAACCTTCATCAACGCCGCCAATTACGACGTCAAGGTACTGATGTGGCAAACCATCATTCACATCACGTTCTTGCTCAGCGCGTTGGCCATTGCGCTGACCGACCGTTTGACGCATTACCCCAAAGACGACCATTGAAAGGGGCCGCGTGTCCATCTCCTTGCCCCCAGCTCAGCCGCGCCAATTGGCGCACACCCGACAAGTCACCTTCCATGGCTACCGCCGCGACGATGGCCTGTGGGACATTGAGGCGCACTTGCGTGACACCAAGCCGCACCCCTTCACCATTCCGAATGAGCGTACGTGGGCGGCCAACGAGCCGCTGCATGACATGAGCATTCGCCTCACGGTGGACACCCAGTTGGTCATTCGCGACATTGCGGTGGCCATGCACAAAGTGCCCCATGCGGGCTGTCCAGAAGCTGCACCGCCCATGCACAAAATGATTGGCTGCACCTTGGGGGCGGGCTGGCGTCGCGCGATTGAGGAAAATTTGGGCAACGACAAAGGCTGTACCCATTTGCGCGAGTTGCTGTTCAACATGGCTACCGCCGCGTTTCAGTCGGTCACCGGCACGTTTGCCACCCAAAACGCGGACAAGCCACCACCCCATCTGGGTCGCTGCATGACCTGGGGCTTCAACAGCCCGTTGGTCGAACGCCTGCACCCTGTGTTTTTTAAATGGCCTGAGAAGGCGAAGACGCTCAAATGAAAAACGTGATCCATCGCAATGCGCTCGTGCTGTTCTCAGGCGGGCAAGACTCCACCACCTGCTTGGCCCATGCGCTGTCGCAATACGAGCGCGTGGAAACCTTGGCCTTTGATTACCGCCAGCGTCACCATGTGGAGCTCGAAGCCCGCATTCAAGTGCTGGCGCAAGTGCGTGAACAGTTTCCGCAATGGGCACCGAAGTTGGGCGAAGACCATTTGCTCGACTTGGCCGTGTTGGGCCAAGTGAGTGAAACGTCACTCACCCGGGACATGAGTTTCAAGATGGAAGCCTCGGGCCTGCCCAACACCTTTGTGCCAGGCCGCAATTTGTTGTTCTTGACCTTGGCGGCTGCCTTGGCCTACCGCCGTGATTTAGACGTCATCGTCACGGGCGTGTGCGAAACCGATTTTTCGGGCTACCCCGATTGCCGCGACGACACCATGAAGGCCATGCAAATTGCGTTGTCTTTGGGCATGGACCGACGCTTGCTGATCGAAACACCGTTGATGTGGATCGACAAAGCGCAGACGTGGCAGTTGGCCTACGACCTAGGCCAACGCGACCACCCTCAAGGCGGCCAGCAGTTGGTGGACCTTATCGTGGAGCACACCCACACCTGCTATTTGGGCGACCGCGAACATCGCCACGATTGGGGCTACGGCTGCGGCACTTGCCCCGCTTGTGATCTGCGGGCCAAAGGCTGGCAGCGCTGGAAGGCTTGAATTTTCCAAGCCTTAGGGCGCGCTAAGCGTTAAGCGCCATCACGGCATGTGAGGGTGAATTGTGCGGAGCCACCGGCTGCAGGCGATGCTGGCCCCGTCGCCTCAAACACCCACTGCTGCGTGTGATAAGCCGCTACACCTGGGCGATGCGCGATGGACACCAACGCGCCGCCTTGGGCCTGCACCATCGCTTTTAATTTTTCGTACAAAACCTGCTCAGCCGCTTCGTCGAGTGCGCTGGTGACCTCGTCGGCAAACACCCAGCGTGGGCGCTTGAGCAGCACGCGCGCCATGGCCAAACGCTGTTGTTCGCCACCTGAGAGTTGCTGCGTCCAATGGCCTTCGACGTCCAGTTGCGACGCCAAGTGCGGCAACAACGCGTCTTCCAAAGCCTGTTGCAGTTGGGCATCGCTGTAAGGCTCAGCGCTGTCGGGGTAGGCCAAGGCTTGGCGCAAACTGCCTTCAGGGAAGTACGGCCGTTGTGGCATGAACACGCTGCCTTCGGGCAGGGTGATCAAGGGTGCCGTTGCGATGGCATGTGCAGAGGCTTCAGCGCTTGTGTCGCGAGATGTTTCTCCAAGCGCGTTCTCCACAGAGGCTTGTGAGGCATAAGGCCAAATGCCCGCCAACACCCGAAGCAAGGTTGATTTGCCACAACCTGAGGGGCCGCGAATCAGCACGCTGTCGCCTGCATTCACGGTGAGTGTTGTGTTGGCTAATAGCACTTGGCCGTTGGGCAGCCACACGGTGAGTGGGGCGGTGTGCAAGTTGTTCACGCCCTCGCTGGGTACGTTGGGCAGAGCGCTAATTTCGGTCTGGGTTGATACCTCATTCGCCGTGCTTCGCTTTGAAACGGCATACGCTGTAGGCCCCGAAATGCCTTGCATCTGCTCCTGAAAACTCGTCAACCGCAGCGTTGTGGCTTGCCACGAGGCTAAGCGGCTGTAGTTGCTGATGAACCAACTCAGCGACTCTTGCACTTGCCCAAAGGCCGACGAAATCTGCATCAACTCGCCCAGTTGAATGGCGCCGCTGAAGTAGCGCGGCGCGGCCACCAACATGGGGAACACCACCGCCGCTTGGCCGTAGCCGGAGTTGAACCAGGTGTAGCGTTTTTGCACACGCAGCAAGCGCATGAAGTTGTCCAGCACTTGGGCGAACCGCGCTTGCAGCGATTGACGCTCCACGAGGTTGCCGCGGTCTAGCGCAACCGCTTCGCTGTACTCGCGCACACGCATCAGGTGGTGACGGAAATCAGCTTCTAGGCGCTGCTGGGCAAAGTTCAACGAGGCCATGGACTTGCCAATCCAGTGCCCAATCAAGCTGCCGCTCAAGGCGTAGGCCAAGGCCATCCACACCATGAAGCCCGGAATTTCGTAGGTCGAGCCTTGCCATTGAAAGCTGAAGCCGCCAGACAAGGCCCACAAAATGCCGACGAAGCTGAGCAGCGTCACGGTGGCATCGAGCAAACCCAGCGATAGCCCTACCGTGTCGGCGGTGAACTGTTGCACGTCTTCTTGAATGCGTTGGTCGGGGTTGTCGGTGCCGCCGTTTTGCGACTGCAGTTCGAGTCGGTAAAACACGTTTTTTGACAGCCAGCGCTCCAAGTAGTCACGCGTCATCCAAGCGCGCCAACGCACTTCCAGCAATTGCGTGAGGTAAAAGCGGTACACGGCCACGATGATGAAGCAGGTGGCCAAGCCGGCGAACACGCCCAGCTGCTGCCAAAACACCTCGGCATCGCGGTTTTGCAGCGCATCGTAAAACACGCGGTTCCAATCGTTGAGCAGCACCATCATGTAGACCATGCCCAGGTTCAGGCCCACACAGGCCGCCAGCAGCAAGCGGGCACGCCACTTTTCTTCCGACTGAAAGTAGGGCAGCGACAAAGCCCAGACTCGGCTGAGTTGCAAACGGCTTTTTTGCCAATGGCTGGCCACGTGGTGCACGACCGTGCGGAAGGCGTTCATGTGACTCAAACCTCGGTGTTGCGCACGCCGCTGGCCACATGGCCGGCGGGGACGTGGCGAGCGGCCGATTCGATGTGGCCGGTTTGGTCGTCAAAGAAAAAGTCGGGTTCAAACTCGCGCAAGAACTCGCCTTTTTCCAAGCCGCCCAAGAACATGGCTTGGTCCACATCGATGTTCCAGTTCATCAGCGTGCGAATGGCGCGTTCATGCGCAGGGGCGCTGCGTGCCGTGACCAGTGCGGTGCGGATGCGCATGTGCGGCGTGCCCGCTTGTTGCAACACTTGTAAGGCGGCGAGCAAGGGTTTGAACGGGCCTGCGGGCAAGGGATGGGCCGCATTGGTTTTTTCGTGTTGCTGGAAGGCGTCCAAGCCTTGGGCTTGAAACACACGCTCAGCCTCGTCGCTGAACAGCACGGCGTCGCCGTCAAACGCAATGCGCACCTCGTGGGGGTTGGCTTCGGACGCGTGGGCCGAGTGCGGGTACACCTGTGCAGCAGGCACGCCGGCATCGAGCGCTGAACGTACGTCTGACAAATGGGTGGACAAAAACAAGTTGGCGTTGAGCGGACGCAGGTAGCGCCAAGGCGATTCGCCGCGCGTGAAGGTGCAGCGGATGATGGGCAACGCATAGTGGGCGGCCGACTTCATGACGCGCAACCCGCTCACCGGGTCGTTGCGCGAGAGGATGACCACCTCCACGCGTTGGGCCTCAGACGTGTTGAAGGCCAGCAGTTTTTGCACCAACGAAAACGCCACACCCGGCTTGGCGGGTGATTCGATTCGATCGAGCTGCAGCTTCATGTAGGCCCGGTCATCGCCTTGTTCGAAGATTTGGTTTTCTTCTTCGAAGTCGAACAGGGCTCTTGAAGAGATGGCAACGACTAACTTACCGTCGAGAGAGACGCTCATATGTATTCTCCAAGCAAGGTTCGCCGTTGGGCCACCCCTAAGGCGTAGCGGTTTATTTGACCCATTGGTTGAGCTGGATGATGGGCAACATCACCGCCAACACAATGAGCATCACCATGCCGCCCATGGCCACAATCAGCAACGGCTCCAAGATGGTGGCCAGTTGCATGGCGCGGCGTTGTACTTCTTCACTGAGTTGCTGCGCGGCGCGCTGCAACATGGTGGGCAAGGTGCCGGTTTGTTCGCCCAAGCGCGAGAACATCACCAACAAACGCGGAAAGCGCTCTTTCTGCGCCAAGGCCGAGGCCAGCGGTGCGCCTTCGCGCACCAACACCAAAGCCTCTTGCGCATCGTGGCGCAAGGCGGTGTTGGACAGCGTGTCGGCAGCGGCTTGCAGCGCTTTCAAAATCGGCACGCCCGCCGTGGCCAGCATGGCCAACGTGCTGGCAAAACGGGCGGCGTTGTAGCCACGGGCCAAGCGGCCGATGACGGGTAGTTGCAGCCATGCGGCGTCAAACTGGCGGCGTAAGGCGGGTTGTTTCAAAGCGGTTCGCGCTGCCAAGATGCATGTGGCCACGAGCAGCAAGCCCCACAACCAAAACGTTTGCACCAGCTCGCTCAAGCCCAGCATGAAGCTGGTGAGAAAGGGTAATTTCTGTTGGTTGCTGCCAAACACTTGCGCCACTTGTGGCACTACAAAAGCCAGCAAGAACAGCACGATGGCCAGCGCCACCACACACACGATGGCTGGGTACAAGCCCGCAGCCAGCAGCTTCCCGCGCAGGTTTTGTTGCTCCTGTTGGTCGTCGGCCAAACGCTCCAGCACCAGCCCCAAATGCCCACTTTGCTCGCCCGCGCCGATCACCGCCACATAGATGTTTGAGAACTCACGCGGATGCTGAGCCAGCGCTTTCGCAAACGGCGCACCGGCGTTGACTTCGGTGCGCAAGGCGGACACCAAGTCACGCTGGCGCGGTGTTTCGGCCTCGTCGCTGAGCGCGCTCAGCGCACGCTCTAACGGCAAGCCGGCCGCTACCAAGCCTGCGAGCTGGCGTGTCCACACGGTGAGCGCGGTGCGGCTGAAGACTTTGCTTTCCCAAATGACCGTGTTCATACCCGTGTTTTGGCTGCGCTGCACAGGCTCAACCTTGAGCGGCACCAAATCTTGCGCCCGCAACTGGCTGCGCGCCGTGCGCGCGCTGTCGGCCTCCAACACGCCACGGCGGGTTTGGCCTTGGGGGTCTAGGGCTTCGAACGCGTAGGCGGGCATGGGGTGTTGTGGCGGGGCTGCGTTAATCGCGGGTTACACGCACCAGCTCTTCGCGGGTGGAAATGCCCAAACGCACCAAGCGTTCACCGTCGTCACGCATCAGCGCCATGCCGTTTTGCAAGGCGGCCTCGCGCAGCTGTGCTTCGCTGGCTTGGTTGTGGATGAGCGCACGCATGTCGTCGTTGGTGGTGAGCAATTCAAAAATGCCGGTGCGGCCTTGGTAGCCGCTGTGGCCGCACACCTCACAGCCCTTGCCTTGGCAATGTGTGCAGGTTTTGCGCAACAGGCGCTGGGCCAACACGCCCAACAGCGATGAGCTGAGCAAGAAGGGCTCCACGCCCATGTCGGTCAAACGCGTCACGGCACTGGCCGCATCGTTGGTGTGCAGCGTGGCAAGCACCAAGTGACCGGTGAGCGAGGCTTGGATGGCGATTTGCGCGGTCTCAAAGTCGCGAATCTCGCCAATCATGATGATGTCGGGGTCTTGGCGCAGAATAGCGCGCAGGGCTTTGGCAAAGTCCAAATCAATCTTGGCGTTCACCTGGGTTTGGCCCACGCCCGCCAACTCATACTCAATCGGGTCTTCCACCGTCATGATGTTGTTGCGCGTGGCGTCCAGCCCTTGCAGCGCGGCATACAGCGTGGTGGTTTTGCCCGAGCCCGTGGGTCCGGTGACCAAGATGATGCCGTGAGGCTGGTGCACCAAAGCTTCAAAGCGGCGCAGCGTGTCGCCTTCCATACCCACGGCTTGCAGGGTGAGTTTGCTTTCTGACTTGTCGAGCAAGCGCAGCACGGCGCGTTCGCCATGTGCGCTGGGCAAGGTGGACACCCGCACGTCAATGGCGCGTTGACCGAGGCGCAGCGAAATGCGTCCGTCTTGCGGCAAACGCTTTTCGGCAATGTCCAGCTCGGCCATGATTTTCAAGCGCGAAATCAGCGCGGCATGCAAGGCGCGGTTGGGCTGCACCACTTCGCGCAGCGTGCCGTCGACGCGAAAGCGCACACTGCTGTGGCGCTCGTAGGGTTCGATGTGAATGTCGCTCGCGCCATCGCGTGCGGCTTGTGTCAGCAGTGCGTTGAGCATGCGGATGATGGGTGCGTCGTCGGCGGCTTCGAGCAAGTCTTCCACGGCAGGCAGTTCTTGCATCATGCGCGTCAGGTCGGCGTCGCTCTCGACCTCGCTCACCACGGCGGCGGCATTGCTGTCGGCTTGGGCGTAGGCCTCGCTGATGCGTTTGGCCAGCGTGGCTTTGTCGGTGTACTCAAACGACTGCACGGCGTGGCGGCGTGTGATCTCGCTCCAAGCGCTCAGGTCAGGCGCATCGCTGTGCCACAGCGTGAGCGTGTGGCCATCGTCCTCCAGCAAGAGCTGGTGGGTGCGGGCAAAGGCGTAGGGCAGCGGGCGGCGCATGGTTTAGCGGGTGGCAGGCGCGGTGGCGGGCATCGTCGCTGCGGGTTGGCTCGGTGGCGTGAGTGGTGGCAACGTAGGTGCGGGGCCCGTGTCCAGCAAGGGGTTGAACGAAGGTACAGCGTTGCGTTGCAAGCCCATCATTTGTTCGTAACGGTTGGTGCTCAAAGCGTCAGACGCTTTGGCGTCCCGAACCACCACGGGGCGCAAGAACACCATCAGGTTTTTCTTGCTGCGTGTGCGGCTTTCGCTTTTGAACAACCAGCCAAAACCGGGGATGTCACCCAGGCCTGGCACTTTGCTGGCATTGCCCGAGTATTCGTCGGACAACAGACCACCTAACACGATGATGGCGCCATCGTCCACCAGCACGTTGGACTCGATGCTGCGTTTGTTTGTGATCAAGCCAATGCTGGCGGCCTTGGAATAGTCCACGCTGGAGACTTCTTGAAACACGGTCATCTTGACGGTGCCCGTCTCGCTGATTTGCGGTTTGACTTTGAGCGTCAAGCCCACGTCTTTGCGTTCCACGGTTTGAAACGGGTTGACCGCCGCACCGGTGGTGGCGTTGGTGTATTGGCCGGTGACAAACGGCACATTTTGGCCCACCACGATCTTGGCTTCTTCGTTGTCGAGGGTCAGCAAATTGGGTGTGGAGAGGATGTTGGCGTCGCCATTGGTCTCCAGAAAATTGGCCAAGCTGCTCAAAATGGTGGTGCCATTGACGTTGCGAATGGTGCCAATGTTCAAGCCGCCGCCAATGCCTGCCGTGGCCGCGGCAGTGCCGCCTTGTGACAAGCCCACGATGTTGCCTGTGGACCCAAAGTTGGTGCCCGCCACGCCGCTGCTGCCCAGTGCGCCCTGCCATTGAATGCCCATTTGCAGGGCTTTGTCGGCATTCACCTCGGCAATCAAACTCTCCACCATCACCTGTGCGCGGCGTTGGTCGAGCAAGTCGATCACAGCCCGCAGTTGGCGGTACTGGGGTTCGGGCGCGGTGATGATGAGCGAGTTGGTGGCCGTGTCGGCCTGAATTTGTCCGCCCGTGGTCGGGCCGCTGGCGGTGTTGGTGCCGCCCAAGGTGGTGCCCGATGTAGCGCCGCCCAGCGGCGTGTTGGCCGTCGACGACATGCCCGTGCTGACCGCGCCTGCGGCATTGCCGCGCACCTCGCCACTGACAGCGGCACGCAAGGTGGCCGCCAGTTTGGTGGCATCGGCATTTTTCAAATACACCACATGGATGTTGCCGCTGGGGCTGCTGCTGCCGGGCTGGTCGAGCTTGTCGACCAAGGCGCGTACCAGCGCCACGCGAGCGGGGTTGGCGGCACGCAAGATGAGGGTGTTGCTGCGCGGCTCGGCCACCAAGGTGGTTTTGAACTCTGCACCGGTTTGTCCAGGTGTCGCGGAGACGGCAGCCGCGCCACCCGATTCGATCAAGCGCAGTAACAAGGGTGCCAAGTCGATGGCAATGGCGTTTTTGAGTTGAATCACCTCGATGTCGCTGGCGTTGGACACATCGAGTGCCGCAATGATGCGTGCCATGCGCTGCAAGTTATCGGCGTAGTCGGTGATGATGAGAGAGTTGTTGCCGGGGTTGACGTTGATGGTGTTGTTGGGGCTGATGAGTGGACGCAGCACCGGCAACACGTTGTTGGCTTGCTCAAAATTGAGCTTGAAAATGTGGGTGACGATTTGGCCGTTGGCCGCCCCCGAGCCCGCGTTGTCGATTTGTTGCACGCTGCCGCCTTGCAACTTTGCATCGGCTTCGGGCACGATTTTGTAGAGCCCTTTGGTTTCGACCATCGCAAAACCTTGCAAGCGCAGGGCTGCCAAAAACTGGGTCCAAGCCTCGTTGGGTGAGACGGGCAGCTCGGTGCTGAGGTTGATCGTGCCTTTCACGCGGGGGTCCACCACCAAGTTGCGGTTGGACAGTGTGGCCAAGGTGCGCGCGACTGACTCGATGTCGGCGTTCACAAAGTTCAGCGTGATGGGCTCTGCCGCATTGGCTTTTTTGACCAGCGGCGCGGCGTGTGTGAGCGACAAGCCGCTGAGCGCAGGAAGCAGGCCCAGACAGAGGCCCAAGGCCAGCGTCAGCGCGGTGGGTTTGAAAAATGTGTGTTGCTTTGGCATACGCGTTAACCCAGTTTCAAGATCGACTTGGCACCTCGGCGTTGGCCGAGGATGTTCAACAAATTAGAGAGTGCGGCTTCGGCATCGGGTTCGCTCGACGCCTCGCCATTGAATTGCAAATGTCCGTTGCGCCATTGACCTTGGCCCTGCAACTTCAAGCTGCCTTCCACGGTGTCGAGGTTGAGACGCATTGTGTCACTCGCCTCAGCGCCCGTTGTCACATCGCCTGTGCCCTGCAGCACCACGCGGTAGCTGCCTAAGGGTTTGAGGGTGGACAGGCGGGTGGAGATTTGCTGCAGGTGCAACTGGGCTTGGCCTTGCAACTGCGTTTGGCCAGCGATGTGTTGCCAGGCCAATTGCTGGGTGCTGAGTTGCAGCGCGCCTTCGGGTTGCATGGTGTTCCAAGGCGCGCCCAAACCGGTCAACCATGACGCGGGCCAGGTCGAGTGTTGGTCGTTGACCTGCACCCGCACACCCCGCCATTGCGGCATGACATCGACGGATATAGCCTGGGTTGTGCAGCACGCCGATGACAGGCTGAGGCGCAGCCCAAATTGCGCGGCCGCCACGTCAAGCTGCGGCCCCAGTTGCCACAGCAAGCGGGTGGGCAGGGCCGTGTTGGAGGCGTTGGCTTGGGGGCCGGCGCTGAGTACGGCCTGTGCCGAGCCTTGCCACACGGTGCCTTGGGCGTCTTGCAGCAACACGCGTTGCCCGCTGACTTGGGCCACGAGCTGGGCTACCCAATAGGCGGGCGCTTGGGTGAGCAAAGCCAGCACCGCGCCGAGGGCAGCACCTGTCCATGCCCAGCGGCGGGTGCTCACTGCGCCCTCGCGGTGTTGTCGGGCAGACGCAGGACCAAGCTGCCGTTCCATGTGGCGCTGTTTTTGTCGGCTTCATTGCCGCTGCCACTGCCGCGCGTCAAGTGCGCTTCAACAGGCAGCACTTGCGCTTGGCTGCGCACTTGGGCCAGCCAAGTGGCCAAGGTGGAGGCGGGCATAGCTTTGAGTTGCACCGACACGCGCTCACCTTGCACCGTCAGTTGCAGGCTGGGGTTGGTGCTGAGGCTTTGCAAGGTGCGCAGCGCTTCGTCGCGTGAGAGCGGTGTGCGTTGTTGCAGCGCTTGGGCCTGCGCTTGCAAGGCCAGCATGTGGGCTTGTTGCGTGCTGATGTGGGCGCGGCGAGTGTGGCTGTCGCGCAAAGTGTCTAGCGCTGGCGCGATGGCCACGGTCCAGATCAGCACGGCTGCCAGCAGCAGGCCCAGCCAAGTTAAGCTGCGTTGCTCGCGGGTGGACAGAGCTTGCCAGCGCGTGGCTAACGTGGCTTTGAACCGGTTGAGCGTGCTCATGGGCGAGCCTCCGCTTGCAATACCCAGATGTTGTTGGCTTCTTGACGCCAGCTAAGGCTTTGGGCCTTGAGCGCTGCTTGAGCGCTCTGAGTGGCTTTGTCGTCCAGCGTGAGGCCTTGTATGCGCAACGCGGCGTTGGCGAAGTGCAGCTGCGTGGGCACTTGACCCGCAGGCAGCACGCCAGCGAGGGCGGCCAACAACGGCTCTAAATCGGTGCGGCTGACATGGCCTGACTTCTGTTGCAAGGCATCGACTTCGCGTTGCATTTGCAAGGGCGCGTCGATGACCAAACTGACCGCTGGGAAGCTGGTTTTCAAAATGCGTTGCAGCGCCAGTTGCTGTTGATCGAGGGCTGATTTTTCGCGCCACGCCAAAGCATTCAAGCCCACGATTTGCAGCAGCACCAAGGCGGCAATGCCAACACGTACAGCACGCCAAGCGGGAGCATGCGCCAAGGTTTGCCACGCACTTTGCAGGCCACGTTGCAGGCGTTGGCTGCGGCCTTGGGCCCATTCGCCCTGCGCCAAATCCCAGGCGGATTGGCTGGCGGCGACCCAACGTTGCGCCGCACTTTGCAGCACGGGTTGGCGCTGCAACAGGCTTTCTACGCGCGCCACCATGGCGGGTTCGGCATAAATTTGCAAAGCGGTGTCGTTCTGGGCGTCTGTGTTGGCCTCATTCAGCGCGCCAAAAGCGCGCCAAGATGCGGCGTTGGTCGGCATCACGCTGACGCCTTCGGGCTGTGTCAACACGCTGACCGATTGGTCAGGTTCACCCATGACGTGCAGCACCGGTGCGTCGGTGGGCTGTAATTCGGGCACCAAGCGTTGCACGGTCAAGCCAGCGGCTTGCAGGGGTGCCAGCGCTTCGCGCAGCCAGGTTTTGTCGCACACCGCTACCCAGGTGGTGCCGCCTGCGCGGGCCAAAGCTTGGCTGTTGGGGGGCAGCACCAAGTGCAGCTGTTGCGGGTCGTCCAGCAAACGGTCTTCCAACAACCCGTGCAGCACGCTCATCAAACGGGGGCCGTGGCTGGCGGGGGGCAGTTGCACGCTGAGCCACGACATGCGGCTGTGTGGCACTACGGCCACTACCTCGCCGGCATGGGCTGACAACGTGGCGGCTGCGCCTGTGGCACTGCGCGTCACGCTGTGGCCGTCGGAATGCACATGGGCATAACCGGTGGCGGCGTGGGCAGAGGTGTGAGGCAGGGCAATCATCAGCATGAGAACGGTCATTGTAGAGAGCCAAACTCACGCCACATGACGGTTTGGTTACTGGTTTCACGCTTGACCAAGGAGCGCTCTTGCAGCGTGGTTTGCGACATGCGCAGGCGGCCCAACACTTCAAAAAACTGGGTGTTCACGCTGTGGCTGTTTTGCAGCTCGACGGGGCGGCCTACCGCTTTGACAAAGTCCTCCAGCGTGGACCACG
Organism: Comamonadaceae bacterium; assembly: GCA_947371915.1. Taxonomy (GTDB): domain Bacteria; phylum Pseudomonadota; class Gammaproteobacteria; order Burkholderiales; family Burkholderiaceae_C; genus Limnohabitans. The sequence continues at coordinate 50,250 of CANBRM010000008.1, forward strand.
GCGTGCGTTCGCGTTGCTGCACCAAGCGCTGTGCGTCGCTCATGCTCAAGCCGGGCACGCTGGCGTAAAGCACCTGCTGGCTGGCGGTGTTTACATTGACAGGGGTGGCTGTCGGCAACAGCGTGAGGTGAGGGGCCAAGGTTTTCAGTGAGTCGGGCGAGAGGCCCAGCCACGTCAGTTGTGTCACGCGTTGGGGCATCAGTGGCGTGCTGGTGTCCCCGCCGTTGGACGACTTGCGCTGCGCGGCTTGCAAGCCTTGCACCAAGAGGCTGAGCTGGAGTGGCGGCACACCCAAAGCGTCAAACAAACGCGTCAACGCAGCGAGGGCTGCGGGGTCGGGCTGTTCGCCCTTCATCAAATTGGTGACGTTGAGGCGACCTTGTAAATCTGTGATTTGGCCCGACAAAAATACGTTTTGCGCGAGGTTGTCGTCTTCGCTGCTATTGCCGGTGGTGACGCTGCCATCCGGCATGGCGGCTAAAAAGCTGGACAAACGCGCCTCTTGCAGCGGCACGGCCCAAGGCTCGGTCAAGCTGTCGGTGGGGTTGTTGGCGTTGTCGGCGCGGGCGTCTTCTCGCAAGATGACACGGGCCCAATCGAGCGCGCCCGTCAGCAGCCAGCGTGCTTGCGAGCGTTGGCGTTCTGCACTTTCCACTTCGATGGAGCGCCATTGCTGCCACATCGCGCCCGCCGCCAAAGTGGCCACCAACGCGACGGTGAGCATGGCGGCCAGCAAGGCGGCACCGCGCTGCGAACGTTGGGTTTTGCGCATCATGTTTTGGTGTTGCTGAAATTGGGCCGCACCCAGTCGAGGGTGAGGCGACCGCGCAGGCCAGTTTGGGCGGGTAGCTCCAACAGCAGGCGAATGGCGTCGGGGGTGACCGGTGTGGCGCTGGTATTGGGCAGGGCTCCGCCGTTGGCGGAAGCGCCACCGTTTGTGGATGCGCTGCCACTGGTGTTGTCACCGCTGGACAGCGGGTTGCTCCACGCGTTGCCCCTGAAGTAGCTGATTTGCCACAGGTTCAGCGGCAGCAAGGTGGTCTCGAAGGCTTGGTCTTCGCTGCTGGGGTTTTGGCCCCAGCGTTCGGCTTGGGTCCATGCCTGTTGCAGGCTGGCGCGGCTTTGCAAGGCGGGGGATTGCCAACGCACCCAAACACCTTGGTTGTTGCCGGCTTGCGGGGTGTTGCGGCGTGTCCAAGCCACGACCCACAGGCCCGCGTCGCTGCCGTCGGCGCGCCACGTGCTGGCGCGGCGGGTGAGGCGCAGGGTTTGGCCGTCCCAAGCAACCCCCGCGTCATTCAAGCTTGGCACGGGCTGCATGGCGTCGAGGTCGGCTTGCCATTGGGCGAGCACCGTTTGCACGATGGCAATTTGGTCGACATGGGTTTGGGTGGCATTGCGGGTGCGCATGAGCCCATCGAGGCCGCGCCAACTCATGCCCGCCATGACGGCCATCAAAGTGATGGCGATCAGCAGCTCGATCAGCGTGAAGCCGCGTTGCGGGTTGTGGCGCGCCATCAGTAGCGCCCCAACACGGTGGTGACCCGAAGGATGGGCGAGTTGTTGCTGAACACTTGGGCGTCTACTCGGCGAAACGCGGGGTTGGGCGTGGTGCGCACGGTCAGCGCCACGTCGAAGTTGCGCTCGGCTTGTACGCAGGGTACGCGCGAGTCGCCTACACCTGGCATTTGTTGGGCCAAGCGGAGTTGCTGAATGGCGTTGTCGGCGCAGATTTGCCCGAGCAGCACATCGGTTTGGCGCTGTGCGTTGTGGGTCAGCGCACCGCTGACTTTGGTGCCGGTCATCAACGCCAGCGCGACGATGGCGAGGGCGACCAAAACTTCAATCAGCGTGAAACCTTGTTGGCTTTGTTTCATGGCATCACCTGAAAGGGGCGTAGCCCGTCGGTGGCTATTCGTAATTGCTGCAATTGCTGTAATTGCCGCTGCTGTGTGACATTGTTTGCGTTGACCGTGTTGCCAGGCTCGGCGGTTACCGTCAGCGTGATGCTGGCGGGGGCGATGATGGGTTCTGGCCCCAGTACCACCCAATTTGTGGCGGTTGCTGTGGCATTGATGTTGGAGGCGTTGGGGTTAGGGTT
>CANBRM010000009.1 GCA_947371915.1 Comamonadaceae bacterium
GACATCACCGCTGGTAAAGCTTTGGTGGCTGTGCCTAAGTCTGTGTTGGACAGCGCCGGTGAAGGCGCTGCCAGCGTGACCGCCACCATCACCGACGTGGCAGGCAACACCAGTTCACCGAGCCCCGCAACGGCTATCAACATCGACACCCAAGGTGGCGGCGCTAACGCCACCGTGACCTTCACAGGTTTGACCGTCGACGTGCCAACTTTGGCCGTGGGTGACTCCAAAGACACGGGCAGCAGCACGACTGACTTCATCACCAGCGACCGCACTTTGACCATTCAAGGCACTGCGTCTGGTTTCAGCAATTTTGGCTTGGCAGTCAATGACAAAGTGTGGGTGCAAATCTTGGCACCCGATGGCGTGACGGTGGTGGCCGAAGGCGGCGTGGTGCCAGACGGTGCGGGCGTGTTCACGTTCAGCAATCAAAGCATCAGCTTGCCCGACGGCAAGTACACCATCAAGACCTCGGTGGTGGATGGTTTGGGTAACCTCGTCAAAGCTGGCGACACCCAATTTTTGGTGATTGATGGCAGCGGCAACAGCAACCCTGGCAACGCACCAAGCACAGTCGACGGCAACACGGCTGTGACCTTCAGCGGCTTGTCGATCCACGACACGGCCCTCGGCTCGATCGACTCAGGCAGCAGCACGACCGACTTCATCACCAGCGACAACACCTTGGTGATCGAAGGCAATGTGACGGGCTTCACCAATACCGGTGGCACTGCAGGCGACAAAGTGTTGGTGCAAATCTTGAACAGCAGCAGCGTGGTGGTGGCACAGAAATTCGTGACGCCAGATGTCAGCAACCACTTCGCGTTTGACAACAAAGCGATGTCGTTGGCTGACGGTCAGTACACGATCAAAACGTCCATCGTTGACGCCGCTGGCAACTTGGTGAAGGCGGGTGACTCACAAGCGTTGGTGATCGACACCAACGCCAACGGCACCAACCCTGGCAGCAACCCCGGCAACCCCAACCCTGTGGACCCGAACGCAAGCGGCGTGACGTTCTCTGGCCTGACCATCAACGGTTTGGACAGCTACGACACCGGTTCGAGCAGCACCGATTTCGTGACCAGCGACAAAACGCTGCTCATAACCGGCAAAGTCACGGGTTACAGCGCAGCAGGTGGCGGCATTGGCGACAAAGTGTTGGTGCAAATCATGGCGGCCGATGGCGTGACCGTGGTGGCACAAAGCTTTGTGACACCCGATGTGTTCACCGGCCAATACACGTTTGACAACAAGGCCAACAACTTGGCCGATGGCAAATACACCATCAAGACCTCGATCGTCGATGCGTCGGGTAACACCGTCAAACCCGGCGACAGTCAGCTTTTGGTGATTGACACCAACAACGGCGGTACCACCCCAGGTAGCAACCCCGGCAACGAGAATGGCCAACCCAACTCAGCCGTGGACAGCAACACGGGGGTGACGTTCTCTGCGTTCTCGATCACCGACGCGACCAAGCAATCGGCAGACACCGGTTCGAGCAGCTCCGACTTCATCACTGGCGACGCCACCTTAGTGTTCAAAGGCACGGCCGCTGGCTTCACCACCGCAGGTGGCGCAGCAGGTGACCGCGTGCGTGTGCAAGTGTTGGCGGCCGACGGCGTGACCGTGGTGGCCGAGCAGTATGTGACGCCTGATGGCAGCGGCAACTTCGTGTTCGACAACACAGCCAACACATTGTTTGATGGCAACTACACCGTCAAAGTGGCGGTGGTCGATGCGGCAGGCAACGTGGTCAAAGCGGGCACAGCGCAGCCTTTGGTCATCGACACCAGCGCAACCATCAACCCTGGCAATGCCAACGGTGTGGACACCAACACCTCAGCCACGTTCAGCGGTCTGACCATCAACGACACAGCCAATGGTTCGAACGACGATGGCACCAGCACAAGCGACTTCATCACGACAGACGCGACCTTGATCTTTGCAGGCAAAGTCACCGGCTTCACCGCCACAGGTGCCACAGCCGGCGACAAAGTGTTGGTGCAAATTGTGAACAGCAGCAACGTGGTGGTGGCGCAGCAGTTTGTCGCGCCAGACGTCAGTGGCAACTACGCGTTTGACAACAAGGCCAATACCTTGGCCGATGGCATCTACACCATCAAAACATCCATCGTGGACGTTGCAGGCAATACCGTCAAAACGGGCGACAGCCAAGCTTTGACCGTCAGTGCCAGCGCAGGCAATACCGTGAACATCACCGGCATCACCACCGACAGTGGCGCGAGCGGTACCGACTTCATCACCAACGACCAAACCTTGATCGTGTCAGGCAACGTGACAGGCTATGTGCCCGCCTCGAACAACCAAGTGCACGTCACGGTGTTGGCCGCTAATGGCACCACAGTCATTACGGACCAATTTGTCACGCCTAACGCCTCCGGTGTTTGGACGTTTGACAACACCCCCAACACCTTGGCCGCTGGCAACTACACCTTGCGTGCCGAGTTGGTCAGTGCTGCCCATGTATCTTTGGGTGTGGTGAAAAACCAGGCTTTGGTGATTGAAATCGCAGCAACGCCAGATGCCACGTTGACGTTCTCTGGCTTGACCATTCACGATGTGGCCAACGGTTCGACCGACACAGGTTCGAGCACCAGCGATTTCATCACCAGCGATAGAACGCTGATGGTGGAGGGCAAAGTGTCTAACTTCTCAGCGGCGCATGTGGCTGCGGGTGACAAGGTGTTGGTGCAAATCTTGAATAGCAGCAACGTGGTGGTGGCACAGCAATATGTGGCCCCAGACCTGAGCGGCAACTACACGCTGGACAACCGCACCAACAGCTTGGCCGATGGCAGCTACACCATCAAGACGTCCATCGTTTCAGCGGCGGGCAACTTGATCAAGGCGGGCGACACACAAGCCTTAACCATCGACAACCTCGCCCCAACAACGCCAGCGACCGCGCCTACCAGCTACGTCGACAACGTGGGCAACATTCAAAGCACCACCAGCACGGCTGCGACGACCGATGACACCACACCCGGTTTGAACATCGGCACCGTGCCAGCTGGCACAACGCCTAAGTTGTATGTGGATGGCGTGGCGGTGGCTGCGGTTTACGACCCAGTTGCAGGATCATTGACGCCTACGACGGCATTGAGCTTGGCCCCACATGCTTTGACCTACACCTTGACCGATACAGCAGGCATGGAAAGTTTGCCTAGCCCAGCGTTGAACGTGACCATCGTCGGCAACCCCGTGTTCTCCAGCGGTGCGACAGCATCGTTTGCTGAAAACACCGCGACGACCACGACCGTCTACGATGCGCAAGCCGACGCAGACACAGGCATCACCTACACCTTGACCGGTGCAGACGCCACCAAGTTCGCGATCAACAGCACCACCGGTTTGGTGACCTTTGTGACCTCGCCTGACTTTGAAGCGCCGACAGACGCGGGTGCCAACAACGTGTACGACATCACAGTGCGTGCGACCAATGCGGCCGGTGCTTTCACCGATAAAGCTGTGGCCGTGACCGTGACCAACGTGAACGACAAGCCTGTGTTGACCTTTGGTTCCACGACCAATTACTACGAAAACTCCGTTGCAACCGCCATCAACACCGCCATCACGGTGGCCGACCAAGACAACACCACGCTGACCAGCGCCACGGTGTCGATCTCGGGGGGTTACGTGGCCGGCCAAGATGTGCTGAGCTTCACCAACGTGTCGGGCACGATGGGCAACATTGCTGCCACCGTATCGGCCGGTGTGATGACACTGACCTCTGCGGGTGGTACCGCAACGTTGGCGCAATGGCAGACGGCTTTGCGTGCTGTGTCCTACACCAACACCTCGGACATCCCAACCACAGCCGCCCGCACGGTGAGCTATGTCATCAACGACGGTGCTTTGAACTCCACCGCCATCACGTCGACGTTGAACGTGGTTGCGTTGAACGATGCGCCTGTGGCTGCGTACTCCTACGTGGACAGCCATGCCCTCGTGACCCTGACTGTGCCCACGGTGACGGTGACCGACAGCAGCACGGCTGCGACGGCGGTTGGCGCCAACGCCACCTTCACGTTGACCTTCAGCGAAGCCATCGATGCCAGTACGTTGACGGCTGCCGACATCGTGGTGACCAACGGTACTTTCCAGTCGTTGACGCAAGTCGATGCCACGCATTGGACCGTGGTGGCCAAGGCACCCGCTACAGGCGCGGGGGTGATGGCCATCAGTTTGGCTGACGCTAGCTACAAGAGTTTGTTGGGTGTGGACGGCTCCAGCGGTTCAGCCACGCAGCCTTTCGGCACATCCAGCTTGCCGATGGTTATCAACGGAACCACAGGTGCAGACACCTTGGTTGGCGGCGATGCGGCGGACACCATCACCCTCAACGGGGGTGTTGACAAAGTGTTTGCCGGTGCGGGTGACGACATCGTCTCCATCAACAGCAGCAGCTTGACCAGCATGGCTGTGGCCGCTAACGGCATGGAGATTGACGGCGGCGCAGGTATCAACACCTTGAAACTGGACATTGCGGGTGGCACGCTTGATTTGACCAATGCCGCAGTGGCGGCCAAATTGGGGCACTTCAACTCGATCGACATCAGCGGCACGGGCAGCAACTTCATCACCTTGAGTGTTGATAACGTGCTCGCGTTGGCCAAGGGAACGGCTGATGACATCACAACAGCCGCCAACGAAGCCAAGATGTTGGTGATCAACGGCGGCCAAGGTGACGGTGTTTATTTGTTGAACACAGCGGCTTGGACGCAGTCCCCTGATACGGTTTCTGGCTTTGACCTTGCCAATTTGTATGGGCCTGGTTATGGATTTAATATCGATTGGAACTACTACGAGCTGACGCTCAATGGCGCGACCATCTACATCATTGAACTCATGGCATCGCCAAGTGATCCTTTATCGATTCCTGCAGCCAACGCCTACAACGGCGGCATGACGCAGGCGGTCACCATCGACAGCTTGTTTGCAGCAGGCTTTACCGATGTGGAAACAGCTTTGGCAACGCCTCAAACTTTCAAGGGTGTGGCGGTGACGTTTGCTGGCACTGCGGCGGACTTGACGACTTTGGGCAAGTACCAATACCTCAACGCCAGCAGCGTGTGGACGGACGTGGCCGCAGGCCTGACCGACGCCAATGCGCTGTACTTGGACCACGGCACACAAATCCGTTTCTTGGCCGCCACTGGCAACTCCGCCATGGCTAAGCCAGACATGCAAGTGCGCTTGGTCGACAGTTCGGTGGCGGTGCCTGCCAACGGCGCGTTCACCAACGCCAGCGTGAACGGTGGCACCTCGGCATTCAGTGGCCAAGAGATCACCTTGACGGACCATGTGGTGGCACGCATCACCGACAACGCTGCTGCTGTGGCTGCCAACGGTGGCACGGTGACTTACACCTTGTCATTCAGCGGCCTCGTGGATCCAGCGACTGTCACGATGGCTGACATTGGCGTGACGCACATGTCCAGCACAGGTTCAATGTCCGCCGGCGCCGTGGGCAACTTTGTGTACAACTCAGGTGCTCAAAACTGGACGTTCAACGTGGTCGAACCTGCCACTGGCAGCGGCACCACCTTGATCACCTTGCACGATGGCAGCTACAACAGCGCAACCGGCACAAGCGGCATGGGCGCAACGGTGGCGCAAACCTATGGCACGGCAGGTTCGACAGACCTGACCGTCAACAGCCTAACCCTGGCTGCAACGGCCTCGGGTGTGGAAGTCGACACCACCCAAGTGGCCACGTTTGAGGCGCTCCAAGGCGTCAATACCGTGGACCTGACAGGCGGTGGCAACAACATCATCAAGCTCGATCTGCATGCGGTCATGCAAATGCCTTCGGCTATTGATAACGCGGCCACCACCAGCGTCAATGAAAGCCACACGGTGGTTGTCAATGGCAACGGTACAGGTGCGCTGGGTGCGTCGGATGTGTTGCAACTGGTAGACGGTACAAGCTGGACCACATCGGCGTCAGCAACACACCTCACTGCTGCAAGTCTGACCAGCGCGTATGGCAGCAACTTTGCCTTCACGTCCGGTCACCAGTACTCGCAGTACACCAACGGCGCGGCCACGCTGTTTGTGGACGAGCAGCTCTACCTCCAGAAGCTGTAATTAGATAGAGGTCCGTGGGCTTGGTGCAATGCCAAGCCCACTTGGATGTACGCATCCATTCGGTTGTCACTGAATCATTCGCATCAGTGAAGCCAGCGTTACAAAAAAATCCCCAAAACCAATGCCTACGTAATCTGAAGGTTTCAATTTGTGATCGTCACTCAAAAAATGAGTTCTTTCATGTCACTTATTTTGTTAAGCATCGTTAATACGAGCCATAAAGTTAACACTTTAAGAGTGTGAGAGGTTAAAGTACAGAAACCTGATAAGAAGAAGTAACTACTTGTCAAACCGGTCTTAACAAGACTTAACTCATAAAAGCATGAATTGTGGAAAAAATCAATGCGTCTAAGTACGTGCTGATACACAAACTGGAGGCAGGTCATGAAAGAAGAAAAGTCTAGCAATTCGTTGTACTCGCAAGGGTACTGGTCGGGCTTGGCCCGTACACGAGCCACGCTGAAGGGCGCCACCAAGGCGTTCACCAAGATTTTCAAGAATGGCAACTCCCAGGCCGTGCGCATTCCTGCTGAGTTGGGCTACAGCGCGTGGGACATCGACCTGGTCATCGAGCGCCATGGCGACGAGTTGCATATCAAACCCGCCCAGCGCCGCATGGGCAACGTGCTGGAAAAGCTCACCAAGTTCTCACCCAATTTCATGTCGAACTTATGAAACCAAAGTACATGCTCGACACGCACATGTGTGTCTACCTCATGAAAGAACAGCCCATTGCTGTGGTCGAGCGTTTGGCCCCGTGCTACGTAGGCGATGTCGTTATTTCTGCACTCACCTTGGCTGAGTTAGAGCTGGGTGTGGCGAGTTCGGGCCGTGAGAGTGCGCAAAACCGTTTGGCACTCGACGGCTTCTTAGAAGACGTGTGGGTCGCCCCGTTTGGCGGCGAAGCAGCCCGAACGTATGGCGAGGTCAAAGGCCAAGCCACGGAGAGCAAGTTAGACCCAGTGGATCAACGCGTGGCTGCCCACGCGTTGTCGCTGGATGTGACGTTGGTCACCAACCACGATGCGGATTTCGCAATGTATCCGGGCCTGCGGGTCGAAAACTGGGTGAAATAAACATGAAAAAATTTTTGGGTCTCGCATGTTTGGTGTGGGCAGTCAGCGCAAGTGCGCAAAACGCCCAACCCGTACAGGCGTATCAACAAAGTTACGCGGACAACAACACCCCTGGGGTGACCAACCCACAGGGCGGCACCTTCAAAGTGCCCCGCATGGTCGTGCCCCAACAGGGGCGCGTTGTGTTTTATCGCAATGCCAACGTGACCAGCAAAAAAGTGGCCAGCGTGTACATCAACGGCACTTACCACGCCTCTTTGCAGCGCGGTGGCTACAGCACCGTGTGCTTGCCCCCCGTTAAATTAGACGTGGCTGCCCGCATGCAGCAAAACGGCATCGACGTGCGTGACGACTACGACATCGTCAACGCCCTTGTGCTGCAAGGCAGCCAAGACGTGTTTGTGCGCATCTCCGAGCAAGGCAATGGCCGCGCTGTCATGGAAGCCGTCAAAGCCGACATGGCGCTGCCCGAGCTGGTCAAAACACGCGAGCAACAGCACACCATCTCGCGCGTCGCCGAAGCTGTGCCCTGCCAAGAAGACACCGCGCCTGTGGCCAAGCCGCAACCGCAAGAACCGGTCTTCTACACACAAAACATCACCTTGGGCGCTGACGCCTTGTTTGCCTTTGGCAAATCTGGCATCAACGACATCTCAGACAAAGGTCGCCGCACCTTGGACCACTTGATCGACCGCATCAAGACCGAGTTTGGCAGTGCCGACCGCGTGCACATGCACGTCGTGGGTCACGCCGATCCGTTTGGCAACCCCGAGAGCAACTTGGCTTTGTCCAAAGCCCGCTCCGCCACCATCAAAGAGTACTTTGTGCGCGGCAACTTGCGTGCAGACCGCATCACCACAGATGGCAAAGGCTCGGCGGAACCCATCGTCACTTGCTCACGCGTTCAAAACGCGGCCAGCATTGATTGCAACAAGCCCAACCGCCGCGTCGTCATTAGCGTGAAAGTCGAACAAAAACTTGACGAAATGACGGAGCACAAAGGCGAAGTCGAAGAAGTCAAGCCGGCACCCAAGCCCGAGGCTAAGTTGGAGCCCAAGCTCCAACCCAAGTCTCGTGACGACGACGCCAACGACGGCCAAAAAATGCCCCAGCGTGGCAAGCCCGGCAAACCTGTTCGCGTCATCCGTGCCGCGAAAACCAGCAAAACACCAGCCCCCCTCAACTGATTGAAAGAACACCATGCTCAAACAGTACAAAATTTTGGTCAATGAAGGCAAGGGCTCGGAAAACGTGCTCGTCACTGTGCCCGCAGGCGCAGGCGCCCGTGGCAATCCCACGCGCATCACCGCGAAGCCAGACACGCGCTACGAACTGCAAGACGACCTCAAAGGCAAAGGCTTAGGCCCCGACCAAGTGCGCGGCAAACGCGTGGGCAAAAACCTGTACCTCATGTTTGAAGACAACGGCAAACCCGACGTCATCATTGAGGGCTATTACGAACCCATCAACCTGCAACAAGTGCCCACCATCGTGGGCAAAGCCGAAAACGGCTCGGTCTACGAATACATCCCGCACGACCCCGAACTCAGCAGCATGAGCACCACGCTCAAAGACGGCTACACACCCGCCATGCTGTCGCTAGGCGGCGGCCCCATTGCGGGCGGCGCGTTTGAGTTGGCTGGCTTGCCCTTGGTTGCAGCGGCTGCTGGCGGCGGCTTGGGTGGATTGGGTTGGATCGCTGCTGGATTGGGGGCTGCGGCTTTGGGGGGGGGCGGGGGTGGTGGTGGTGGTGGCACTGCCGGGCCTGTTGCGCCTAATGGCGGTGTTGCGCCAACGGTGACGATCACAACAGATGCTGACAACAATGGCGTTGTGAATAAAACAGAACTCAACGGTGCGGTAACTTTTTCAGTAAGAGCAGACTTTGATAAGACCAAAACTGCAATTGGTGACAAGGTTGTTCTCACAGATGGTGGATCACCAGCTGTTGTAAAAACAGTCGTACTTACTACGCAGGCTATGGTTGATGCGGGTTATGTCACCGCAGACTTTGCCAAGCCAGCCGAAGGTGCAACACTTAAAGTTAGTGCACTCTTACAACGTGACACATTATCTTCGGCAAGCGGAACTGACAGTGCTTTGTTGGACACAGTTTCAAACGCAGATCCCAGCGATCCAACAGGCAGCACAAGCCTCAAGCCTGTTGTCGTAATCACGACTGACACCAATAACGATGGCTTTGTGAATAGCACCGAAATTAATGGTGGCGCAAACTTTAATGTCAGTGTGGCGTTTACAGGCAAGGTTGTGGCTGGTGATACCGTCGTTGTGACTGCGTCTAATAACGAGCCTAAATCTTTTGTGTTGACAGCTGACGATATCAAGGCTGGCAAGATCACTTCAACATTTACAAAGCTTGCCAATGGGGTGGCTTTGACTGTCACGGCTACAGTGAAAGATCAGAATGGAAATGAGAGCCCCGCTGGTAGTGACACTGCAATTTTGGACACAGTAGTCGATACGGCTACTGGCGAGTTGAAGCATGACGCGGCAAATGACACAGGTATTTCATCGACAGACAACATCACAAACAATACATCCCCTGTCATCACTGGGATTGCAGAAAAGGGTGCAAAAGTTATCGTGACTGTTGGTGCTTTAGTGTGCGCAGAGGTAACAGCAGATCCCTCGACAGGTGCATACAGCGCCAAAGTTCCAGGTACTTTGGCCTCGGCGAAATACACGCCCAAAATTCAAGTCACAGACCTTGCAGGCAATACGACTACAGTCGATGGCACGCCCTTCACTGTCGATACGCAAGATCAAGTTAACCCAAACAACAACAAAAATGATCCAAACGCGTCTGCCATTATCAGCGTCACGTCGATCACGGATGACACTGGTACCCCCAATGATTTCGTGACGGCCGACCAAAGCTTAAAAATCAATGGTTCTGTCAAAAACTTCACCACAGCCGCAGGCACCGGTGGTGAAGGTGATGTCGTGTATGTACAAGTCTTCAACAAGGCTGGCGTGGCAGTACAAGGCGCTGCAGCGTATGTCACGGTTGACAGCACAGGCGGCTGGACGCTTGACAACCAAGCCGTCACTTTGCCACAAGGCGAATACACCGTTTTTGCAACCATTCAAGACGCGGCGGGTAACAAAGTTAAAGACACGACGCATAACTTTGTCGTGAGCACAGGAACCAATGTGGGCGACCTGAAAGCGGTTGCGGACACAAACAGCGTCTCGGAAGACGGCGCAACGTTTACCGTGACCGGTAACGTACTGACTGGCGATGCTGCGACGGGGAATGGCGCTGACATTGATGTGTTGTATACCTACAAAGACTTGGTCATTTCAAAAGCATTTTTTGGTACAACAGTTCCACCTTCAGCGATCTGGCCAGTTACTCTAAACGGTAACTACGGCAAATTGGATTTAAATGCTGATGGTTCTTATCAGTACACCTTGGACAACCTCAAAGCCCAAGCCTTAAAAGGTGGCGAGATTAAGCAAGAGGTGTTTGCCTATGAGGTGAAGGAGACGCAGGGCAACAAGCTGTCAAGCCAATCTACGCTCACAATTGATGTTGTTGGTGTGGAAGATCTGGCAACAACATCAACAACATTAAACGGTGTAGCAAATACCCACTATCCCCTAAATATGACGGGTTCAGTTCAGGGCTTCAGTTTGCCGAGCGCTTTGCAATTGAACATTACAGATGCGGACTCGGGTCAAAGTTATTTCAAAAATTTATCTAGCAATACGCTGATCACAAGTTCTGCAGTTGGTGGACAAACATTCGCAGGCGGTTATGGTGGTGAATACCACATCACCATGAATGCGGAAACTACGCAGACTGACCACAGCTACGCGTGGAGCTATGACTCTATTAAGCAAGTCACTCCAGGCAGTAAGGTAGTGCATGACTTGTTAACACTGACATCCGTGGACGGAAGTTCCAGCCAAACGATAGAAACAATGATTGGTGATTCAAGCACTGGTGTAGTTCAACAAGATTACTATTCCTCAACGGCTGCTGGTTTAAAAGTGACCGGTAGTGGTTTTTCTACGACTGATACGCTTTACTTAACAGGTGCGAATTTAACTTTAGATTTAACAGCTACGACCACCAATGTCACCTTGATGGATAAATTTGACATTACAGGAGCAGGTTCGAACACCATCAAGCTGAACGTAAGTTCTTTGTTGACAGCAGACATCGTAAACGGCCATCACACGCTCTACATAATTGGTGACAGCGGCGATAAAGTGGTGATCGCTGGTGCTGGATTGGCGAGTGCTTGGACTCATGCAAACAACCAAGCCGGAGATTCGGTTTATACAAATGCAGGTACAAACGACCAACTCGTGATCGACGCCCACATCACAGCGGCCAACATTTCATTCGTAACCACCTAACGATTTTGCAAAATCTGAGTGCCCAACCCACTCAAAACTAACAAAATCAATAAAAATGCCTTTTCTGTTCACAGAAAAGGCATTTTGCTTTTTTAGGTTAAAATTTTTTAGTAAATAAGTAACAAAAACAACTCTACCTATCAAATCATGAACACCAAACGTATCTATTTGAACCGTACGGCTGTGGCGTTGGCATTGTGTGTCTTGGGCGCTGGCGCGCAAGCGCAGTCGTTCACCGACGTTGTGCAGAACGCGCTCACCATCTATCCAAGCCTCATCGCGGCCAAGGCCAAGACCGATGCGACGCGGTCCGACATTGACCGTGCTCGCGCTGCGCACTATCCACAGGTGAGCGCAGGGCTGGCGCACAACAGTTACGCCTCTGGCAATTTGCCTGCAACGAGCAGCGTCAAAAGCAACACGGCGAGTCCTTCTGTGCGGTTGAATTTATGGTCCGGTGGCCGCATTGAGGCAGATGCCCGCCGCGCCGAAGCGTTGACCGAAGGCAGCGAGTTTCAAGAGGCGGTCACACGCGACGATGTGGCGCAGTTGGCCGCCGAGGCTTATATCAATTGGGCACGCTCCTTAGAGATGGCCAGCTTGGCCAATAAAAACCTAGAGTCGCACCAAATCACGCTCAACGACATTCGCAAAATCGTCGATGTCGACTCAGGCCGGCGCATCGACTTAGAGCAAGCCCAAGTGCGTATGGACAACGCCAAGCTGATCAAGCTGCAGCGTGACACCGAACTGGCCCAATCCCGTCAGCGTTTGAACCGTTTTTGGACCGACCGCTTGCCCACTGCACCTTCGGGTTTGACCGAGTCGGTCCGCAATGGCGGGCGTTTGTACCAAGTGCCTAGCAGCGTGGAAGAGTTGCAGGGCGGCGTGTTGGAAGACTTACCTGCCATTGCTCAGCAACGCGCACAGGTGCAAGCTGCCGAGGCGGCGGTTGATATGGCCAAGGGCCTGTATTGGCCTACGGTCGATTTGAGCGTGACGCGCCAAGTGAACCCCTACAAACTTAACTCAAAGCTTGAGCCACAAATCGACAACTTCACCCAGCTGCAGCTCAACATGCCGCTGTACAACGGTGGATCCACATCGGCACAAATTCAAACGTCGGTGAGCCAGTTGCAAGCGGCACAGTTCGCGTTAGAAGAAACCCGTTTGCTGGCCCGCGAAAAAGCTAGTTTGGCGTGGCACGAGTGGGCCTCGGCCCGCGAGCGCGCCACACAAGGTGCCGAACAAGCCCGCGTGGGCGACAAAGTGGTGGAAGGCTACCGCCAGCAGTTCCGTTTGGCCCGCCGCCAATTGTTGGATTTGTTGAACATTCAAGCCGAAGCCTTTGGCTACCAAAGCGCCGCCACGTCGGCCTATTACGACGAGCAGATTGCACGCACCCGTTTGTTGGCGTCCATGGGCGATTTGGCCCGACGCTTCGCCCCTTAATTTCTTTTTAGACAGCAGCTATGCGTACTCCCGAAAAATCAGACGGTTCATCCGACACCTTGTTGGTGTGTTTGGCCATGGTGGCCAAGCATTTGGGCCATCCCGTGCATGTGCCCGCCATGCGCCAAGGTTTTGCCTTGGACGACCAAGGCCGCATCCCTCTTGAGGCTTACCCCGACCTAGCGCACCAGCACGGCCTGATCGCCGGTTGGAGCCGCAAGCCCTTGGCCGACATTCCGAGCTACGTGCTGCCCGTGGTGGTGTCGTTGGTGGATGGCCGCTCGTGTGTGCTGCGCTCACACGACGGCAAGATGGCCACGGTGTGGTGGGCCGAAGGCGGCATGCAAGATGAGCAAGTGCACTTGCAGCAGTTGCAAGGCTTGGCCCGAGAAGAGGTGCTGGTGGTCAAGTTGCAGCCCAAGCGCAGCGACCAAACCTTGGCGCCCATGCAGGGCGCAGCGTTCAGCTGGTTCTGGGGCACGCTGTGGCGCTTCCGTCATTTTTATGTGGAGTCGATGGTGGCCACCGTGGTGGCCAACGTGCTGACCTTGGCCAGTGTGTTTTTCACGATGAACGTGTACGACCGCGTGGTGCCCACACAGGCCTATGCCTCGCTGTGGACGCTGGCCATCGGCACCGCCATTGCCATCGTGCTCGAGTTCATCATGCGTTGGCTCAAAGCGCGCTTGGTGGACTTGGGTGGCAAGAAGGCCGACTTGGCCATCAACGCCACGCTGCTACGTGAGGTGATGGGCATTCGCTTAGAGAACCGTCCGCAGTCGGTTGGTATTTTTGCCAGTTCCATGCGCGATTTTGAATCGCTGCGCGACTTCTTCTCATCGGCCTCACTGGTCGTGTTGGCAGACATGCCATTTGTGTTGCTGTTCTTGGTAATGATCGCCATGGTGGGCGGCAACTTGGTGTGGATTCCTGCGCTGTCCATGCCCGTGCTGATTGCTCAAGGCTTGTGGGCGCAAAAGCCGCTCATGAAGGCCATGCGCGCCAACATGAAAGAGGCGGGCGACAAGCAAAGCGTGCTGGTCGAGTCGGTGCTGAACTTGGAGTTGCTCAAGGCGCACAACGCCGAGAGCTACTTGCAACGCCGCTGGGAAACGTCCAACAAAGCGGGTTCAGATTCGTACAAAGAAATTCGCTCACTCACCAACTGGATCATGGGCTTTACCACCGCTGTTTCGCAACTGGTGACCGTGGCCATGGTGGTGGTGGGTGTGTACATGATTCACGCCAACCAGCTGACGCTGGGCGGTTTGATCGCCTCGGTCATCTTGGCCGGTCGCGCCATTTCGCCGCTGAGCAGTGTGATGTCGTTGGCAGCCCGTTACCAGCAAGCGGTGTCGTCGTTAGAAACGTTAGACGGTTTGATGAAGCGTCCTCGCGACCGCGACATCAAACGCACCTATGTCACGCCCGAGCACATCGCCGGTGGCTTGGAAGCGCAAGCTTTGGAGTTTGGTTACCCCGGTGAGCACAACATCCCCGTCATCAAGCGTTTGTCGCTCAAGGTGGAGCCCGGTCAGCGCTTGGCGCTGTTGGGCCGCGTGGGCAGCGGCAAGAGCACCTTGCTGCGCTTGATGGCGGGCCTGTACACACCACTCGCTGGCAGCGTGCGCTTGGACGGTGTGGAGATGCAGCAGATCGAGCCCGCCGAAGTGCGCAGCTGCATGGGCTACGTGGGCCAAGACCCGCAATTGTTCATGGGCACCTTGCGCGAAAACATGGTGCTGTCGGAAGCGTGGATTTCAGACGCCAAGATCATCGACACCTTGAAAGCTTTGAACCTGTACGACTTGGTGGCTTCGCACCCACGCGGTCTGGACATGCCCATCACCGAAGCCGGTGGCGGCTTGTCGGGTGGTCAGCGTCAGTTGCTGTCCATCGCCCGCATGATGCTGCGCGATCCGCAGTTGGTGTTCATGGACGAGCCGACGGCCAACATGGACCAAAACACAGAAGCCCACGTCATCGCCGTGTTGGGCGAATGGCTGAAGGGCCGCACCTTGATGATGTCCACCCACCGTCCACAGTTGCTGGAATGGGCTGACCTGATTGGTGTGATCGAGGCGGGCCAATGCGTGGCCATGGGACCAAAACAAGAAATGATTGACAAGTTGTCGCGGGGCATTGACGTGAAAACGGCAGCCGCGCAACGCTAAGGAGTTTGAAGATGAGAAGTAAACAATTCGGGATCAGCACCGTCGAAGACGACGAGCGGGAAGCCAGCCGCATCTTGGTCTGGGCCACGGGTGCCACCTTGGTGGTGGCCTTGGCTTGGGCTGGGTTTTTCAGTTTGGATGAAATCACACGCGGCCAAGGCAAGGTCATTCCTTCGAGCCGCGAGCAAGTGATTCAAAGTTTGGACTCCGGCGTGCTGCGCGAGATGCTGGTGCGCGAGGGCGATGTGGTCGAGAAAGACCAAGTGCTTTTGCAAATGGACGATGCGCGTTCTGGTGCGGGCTTCCGTGAAGCGAACGAAAAGTACTTGTCGCTGTTGGCCATCGCGGCGCGCTTGCGTGCTGAATCCAACAACACGCCACTGACATTCCCGCCGCAGCTGCAATCGGAAAAGCAATTGGTGCTGCAAGAAACCCAAGCCTACGAGGCGCGCAAGTTGGCGCTGGCTGAGTCCTTGGTGGCCTTGGACGCGTCGTTGTCAGCCATCACCCGCGAAATCACCATGACTGCGCCTTTGGTGCAAGGCGGCGTGATGTCTGAGGTGGAGCTGTTGCGCTTGAAGCGCCAACAAGCCGAACTGTTGGGCCAACGTGCCGAACGCAAAAACCGCTACCTGACCGACGCCAACAACGAGTTGACACGCGTGTCCTCTGAGTTGTCGCAGACCAAAGAAAACGCATCGGCGCGTCAAGACGCGTTTTTGCACACCACCGTCAAGTCGCCCATGAAGGGCGTGGTCAAAAACGTGCAAGTCACCACCGTGGGCGGCGTGATTCAAGCGGGTCAGCCCATCTTGGAGATCGTGCCTACCGAAGACGAAATGTTGGTCGAGGCCTACGTCAAACCCTCCGAAGTGGCGTTCTTGAAAGTGGGCCAAAAAGCGGTGGTCAAGTTGACAGCATATGACTTCAACAAATACGGCGGCCTAGACGGCGAGTTGGAGCACTTGAGCCCCGACACCCTCAAAGACGATCGCCAACAACGCAAACCCGGCGCCAACCCCGCCGACATGGAAGAAGGCTTCTACCGCATCTTGGTGCGCATCAAAGACCCCAACCGCGTGCGCAAAGGCTTGAAACTCGAACCCACCCCCGGCATGACCGCCACCGTGGAAATCCGAACCGGCCAAAAAACCGTGTTGGAGTACCTGTTCCGTCCGCTGCAAAACGTGTCGCAGGCGTTGCGCGAGCGTTGATGCTGGCGCATTAACATTCGCACATGACCCTACCCGCTCCTACCCTCGAACACCTGTGTGACCTCGCCGTCACGATTGATGCGCCCGTTGAAGTCGGCCAAACCGCGATGGGCATGCGCCGCATGATTCCCATCACGGGTGGCACGGTGACGGGGTCGCAGATGCAGGGCTGCATCGTGCCGGGCGGGGCGGATTTTCAGTTGATTGTGGGCGACGGCACGCAGGCGCATTTAGATGCACGCTACGTGTTGGAGTTGCAAGATGGCAGCCGCGTGTTTGTGCAAAACACTGCGTTGCGCGTGGCGTCTGCCGAAGACTCCGCCAAGATTCGGCGTGGCGAACCCGTGGACCCCGCGCGCGTTTACTTTCGCTGCCAGCCCAAATTTGAAGCCACCAGCTCGCAATGGGCTTGGCTGGCCGAGCACCAGTTTATTGGCGTGGGTTTGCGCTTACCCGACGCGGTGCATTTGAGTTTTTACAAAGTTTGTTAAGCCCACTGCGGCTCAACTTGCCCAATACAGCCCACTAAAAAAAGAGGCCTTGGAAAACCAAGGCCTCATTCACATGCGTCACCGCTTCATCACAAGCGGTTAGGCAACCACAGCGCAATGATCGGGAAAGCGATCAAGATGATGAGGCGCAAGATGTCGGTGATGACGAACGGAATCACGCCTTTGAAGATCGTCATGAAGCTCACGTCTTTCACCACGCTCTTGATGACGAAGACGTTCATCCCCACCGGCGGGTGAATCAGCCCCAGCTCCACCGTCATCACAATGATGATGCCGAACCAAATCGGGTCGAAGCCCAGTTGCAAGATGACGGGGTAGATGATGGGCACGGTCAAGATGATCATGGCCATGGCGTCCATCAGGCAGCCCAGCACCAAGTACATCAGCATGATCATGGCCAGCACGCCGTAGCGGCCTACGCCCAAACTGGTCAAGAACTCGGTGAGTTTTTGCGGCGTTTGGGTGATGGTCAAGAAGTAACCAAACAGCAATGCACCAATCAGCACGGTGAACACCGCTGCCGAAGTGCGCGTGGCCGACAGGAGCGCTTCGCGAATGCCAGCACGGTCCAGCTTGCCGCGCAGCACGCCCAGCAAGAATGCACCGCTGGCACCCACACCGCCCGCTTCCGTGGGCGTGAAGAAGCCGCCGTATAAACCGCCGATGACGAACAAGAACAACACCAAGGGCGCCCACACGTCTTTCAAGCCACTCACGCGTTCGCGGAATGACTTGCGCTCACCTGCTGGCAGCCAATCGGGGCGGAAGTACACGATCAGCATGATGGTGATGACGTACATGCTCATCGCCAGCAAGCCTGGCACGATGCCCGCCATGAACAGCTTGCCAATGTCTTGTTGCGTCAAGATGGCATAGACCGCCAACACGGTGGACGGTGGCAGCATGGCACCCAAGGTGCCGCCCGCCGCAATCACGCCGGTAGCGAACGATTGGGGGTAGCCAAAACGGCGCATCTCAGGGTAAGCCACGGCCGAGAAGGTGGCCGCTGTTGCGACAGACGAGCCGCAAATGGCCGCAAAGCCACCGCAGGCCAGCACGGTCGCCACACCCAAGCCGCCGCGCAAGTGGCCGATGAAGGCATTGGCCGCACGGAACAGTTCACGGCTCACGCCCGAGACCGACACAAACGCGCCCATCAGCATGAACATCGGGATCACCCCAAAGGTGTAGTCCGTCACGGTGCGCATGGAGGTTTGGCCGATCAGCTTGAGCGCGGGGCCGGTGCCCGCGATGTAGCTGTAGCCCACCACGCCCACCAAGCCCATTGCCATGCCCACGGGCACGCGCAAGAGCATTAGCACGAACAACACGACAAAGCCAATGATGGCGACGGCATCGGTACTTAGTTCCATTTTTTATTCACTTGTTTTCATTTCAGGGTGGTCTTCCAAAGCCTCGGGCTGGAAGATCAGTCGCCAAGTGCGGATGCCAATCAACAACACCGCGCACACATCACCCATCCACGCCACGGCGAAGAAGGGCCACGTGGGCAAGTTCAGGTCGTAGGTCAATACGTTGTCGATGTAAGTCATGCTGACCTTGTCGAACAGCATGATGGTTTGCACCGTCACCACAAAGAGCAACACCAGCGTGGCGAACACGTCGATGAATCGGCGCATGCGCGGGCTGGCACCGGTCCACAGCAAATCCACGGTGATGTGGCTGCCCCGATAACTGGTGGCCGCGATGCCCCAGAAAATCAAAATACCCAGCAGCAAACGACCGAAGTCGTAGCTGTCGGGAATCGAGGTGTCGAAGAACTTGCGCAGCACCACCGAGATGAA
This sequence comes from Comamonadaceae bacterium, assembly GCA_947371915.1. Classification (GTDB taxonomy): domain Bacteria; phylum Pseudomonadota; class Gammaproteobacteria; order Burkholderiales; family Burkholderiaceae_C; genus Limnohabitans. The sequence goes on from CANBRM010000009.1 coordinate 18,740, forward strand.
GATGTTGGCTGCGACGATGCCGACAAAAAGCGCAGCCATCCATTCGATGCCATCGATGATGCGATCGAATGGATTTTTGCGGGGCGCAGATTCAGTGCTCATGCCGCCCTCACATGCCCGACTTGTACTTGGCCAGCGATTGCTTGAAACCGTTCATGACGGCCACAGGGTCTTCGCCTTTTTTCTTCACGTCAGCGGCCCATTGCACTTCGGCAGGTGCCACGGCTTGCTTCCACGCGTTGAGTTGGTCGGGCGTGAGTTTGTAGACCTCACGGTTGGGGTCAGCCAACAGTTTGGTGTGGCCAGAGATTTCAAAGTCTGCCCAAGCGCTACCGACTTTTTCAGCCCACTCGCTGGTGCAATGGCTGTCGACGGCTTTCTTTTGGTTGGCGGACAGGGCGTTGTATTTGTCGTTGTTCATCACCCACACAAACGGGGTCACATAAAAGGGCACATCCATGTGGTACTTCACCACTTTGTCGATGCCAAACAAGGTCAACGAGCCCCATGGGAAGGTGATGGCCTCGGCCACGCCACGCTCCAGCATGTCGCGCGATTCGGGTGCGGACGCTTGCACGTTGGTGCCACCCAGCAGGGTGATCACTTGGCCCACGGTCGACGTGGCGGGACGCACTTTCATGCCCTTGATGTCGGTGGGCAAGACAATTTTCTTGCGCGAGTGGAAGGCACCGGGGTCGTGGGCGAAGGCGAAGCAGAAATGCACGTCCTTCATTTCTTTGGCGGCGTAGTTGCGGTACCACGCGTCAATGGCGGCAGAACCGGCTTTGGCGTTGTTCACCATGAAAGGCAGCGAAGCGGCTGCAAAGATGGGGAAGCGGCCTGGCTGGTAGCCGGGGTTGACGTACGAGAAGTCAGAAATGCCGTCGCGGGCCATGTCGTAATGGTCAAACGCTTTGCCCAGCTGCTCCGAGGGGAACAGGGTGGCGCTGATCGTGCCGCCAGAAGCTGCTTTCAAGCTTTCGCCCCAAGCCTGCAAAGCTGGGTTGAGGGCATGCTGTGCAGGCACCCAGCTGGCCATCTTGACCATGACGGGTTTGTCTTGCGCGTGGGCTGCACCGAAAGTGAGTGCGGCGATGGCTGTGGCGACCAGTGTGCGTGAGAGTTTGACTTGCATGGGTTCCTCGCAAAAAAGAGTGGACGAAAAATTGAATCAATACCAAGCGCGATACAGGGTGAGTGGGGCGGCTTGAACGTTATAAGTTGTAATCGTTTTGAGTGGCGCTTGCTACAGGTGTTTCCCCGTGTCACCGAGGTGGCACGGGGCGTGATGCGTTGCTCACTTTGTCGCGTGGCATCCAGCGGATGGGTTGCGCTTTGACTTCGCGGGCTGGCGCACCGTGGGCGCGCAGCGTTTGGTCTAACGCGATGCCGGCTTCGTCGCGCAAGGCGGCTTCGCGGGCTTGGTCAATCGCGTGGGCGCGCTCGGCAGGGCTGTCAAACGCAGCGCCTTGGGCTAAGTGACGCAAGATGTGCAGCAGGTTGTCGCGCCCGCGGTCGTGGGTGCCGCCGTAGCCTTTGATCAGTCGGCCACATTGGGCCAGTGACAGGCCCAATGCCGAGCTTTGCGCGCTGGCGTGGGTCACGGCGTTCAGCCATTCGTCGATCAAGGCTTGTTCTTCGGCGTAGCGGTGGCCCCGCACGCGCAACCAAGTCAGGCTGGCCAGCAAGCGCAGCATCACCATGCCAAACACGCTGTGTGTGCCCACTTTGATGGGAAATGCCAAGGGCTGCTTGCCGCGCATCACGCGGGCGTTGTCCCAGCGCGTGAGCGTTAAGGCCAAGGGCTTGGGCAGCAGGGCGGCAAATTCGGGAATGCCGGGTTTGAAGTGGTCAAACAGCTTCACCACATCGTCGTCTTTGGCTTTGACCTCGCCGCGCACACGGGCCCAGCGGCTAGCGCGGCTTTTGAGATCGGCGACGCGCACGATGTCGTCAAACGCCATCCACAAGGCCAGCCAGCGGGCGGTTTCTTGGGTGACGGCCGATTGGCCTGTGGGCTCGGTGGCCAGCACGGTGCGCAGGCGCTGCACGTACAGGTCCACATAAGCAGCGCCTTGGTAGTCCATGAGCCGGTCCACACCCAAGGCCAGCATCTCGTGGGTGGCGGCGGGGAACTGACTGGCCAGGCTGCTCGGCAATTCGGGGGCTGCGTTGGCGAGCGATGCGTTTGCGGCGGCTTTTGGGGCCAACACCGCATCGACATAACGCGATTGCGTTTTTTGGTTTTCTACCGCGTCCCATGCCAAAGCAAAGCCGCGCAAGCTGGCGCGTTGGCTGGCGTTGAGTTGGTCGGTGGGGTTGCCGTTGGCAACGGCGGCTTCGTAGTCGGCGCGTTGCAGCGGCAGCACACCGCAGGCTGCGATGCTGCCCAGCATCACGGCGCTGACCACCGTGCCTGCGTCGCGGGTGAGGCTGGCCATGTCCAGCACATGGCTGGCGCGGCTGTGCTGTTGCAGCAGTTGCACCAGAGCGGCGTCGTCCAAGCGACCGTCGCCCATTTGCATTTTTTCTTGTGTGGTCAAGGCGCGGTTGCCTGCGCTGATGAGCAAGGTGCGGTCGGCCGAACTCAAGCCGTTGCTGATTTGCCGTGCGGTTTCGAGCAGCTCGGACGACACCAGCAAATCAAGGCGACCTGGCAAGGGATTGAGGCCAAACACGGGTTTGCGCCCGCCCAGCTCACGGCTATGGGTGGGGAACACTTCGAGGTAATAGGTGGTGGCCCCTGTGCGCTGTGCCACGCCGGGGATGGAGGTGGCTTGCGCGGGGTAGCCCGCGTGACGCGCTGCGTCGATCAGCCAATCGGCCAACACGCCGCCGCCCTCGCCGCCTAAGGCGCACAACAAAATAGAAATGGGTTGGGTCATAGCAAGTCTTGAAGGGTCTTTAAGCCGGTTGAAGCACGCGCACCACTTGGCCGCGCACCGAGGCGATGAAGCGCTCCCACAGCGACGCGTTTTGCACCACTTCTGCGCGGTAGAACGAGGGGCACAGCGTGGCCGCATGGGCGTTTTCGCCGCACAAGCCGCAGCCCACGCAGCCGTCGATCACGGTGGCCACGGGGTCGACCTTCAGCGGGTCGGGGTTGTCTTTGAGGGTCAACGTGGGGCAGCCCGACAAGCGGATGCAGGCGTGGTCGCCGTTGCACACGTCTTCGTCTACACCGTATTTCACGCGTTGCACGCGCTCGCCTTTTTTGAGCAAGCTTGCAATCCACGGCTTGATGCGACGCTGGCGTTCCAACTGACATTCGCCCTCGGCGATGATGACTTTGAGGCCTTGAAAATCAGAGGTGAAGGCGTCTACCAAGGTCTCGCGCACTTTGGCCACTTCGTAGGTGTGCACGGTGCGCATCCACTTCACGCCCAAGCCTTGCAGCGTGCGCTCGATGGTTTGGTTGGTGTGGGCCAAGCTTTGCCATTTGTCGGCGGCGGCGAGTTTGGCCGCGTCATCGGGGGTGGAGATGATGTCTTGGGTGCCCGTGGCTGAGGTGTAGCCGTTTTTGAAAATCAGCAGCACCGCGTCGTCACCGTTGAACAGTGCGCTTTGCACGCCGGTCAGCAAACCGTTGTGCCAAAACCCGCCGTCGCCCATGATGGACAACACCCGCCGTTGCATGGCGGGTGAGACACCTGCGCGGCTGGCCAAGCTCATGCCGTAGCCCAAGATCGTGTGGCCGGTGGAAAAGGGCTCAAACGTGCCCAGCGCGTGGCAGCCAATGTCGGCGGCCACATGCACCGCGCCAATGTCTTGCTGTGTGAGTTTGATGGCCGAGAACACAGGCCGCTCGGGGCAGCCCACGCAAAAACCGGGCGGGCGCGCAGGCAGGGTTTGGCCCTTGTCGCTCAAGGTTTGAGTCACAGCGGCGCGGCGCTCGCGGTTGCCTTGCAGCCATTGCTGCACGCCGGAGGTGGCCGTGGTGTTTGCTGCGCTGGCTACCGAGGCATTGGGCGCCGAGCCATCACTTGCCGCTGCTGCCAAATACCGGTTCACAAACTGCAACAAGCCCTGCGCCATCACCTCGGCGGTGTACTCGCCGCCTTGGGGCAACCAGTCTTTGCCGTGCAGGGGGGTGGGCACTTCGCGGCGGCGCAGCAGGGTGGCAATTTCTTGCTCGATGTACTCGGGTTGGCCTTCTTCCATCACCAACACGCCACGTTTTCCAATGCAGAAGTTGGCAATCTGGTCGGGCACCAAGGGGCAGGTGACGTTGAGCACCAGCAGCGGAATTTTCGATTCGCCAAACGCGTCGGCCAAGCCGAACTGTTGCAGCGCGCGAATCAGCGTGTTGTACAGACCGCCTTGCACGATGATGCCGAGATCCGCATGCTCACCGTCAAAGTGCTCGTTCAGCCCGTGCGCTTCGATGTAGGCGCGTGCGGCGGGAATGCGTTCTTGGTGCTTGAGCTTTTCGTGGCCAAAGGTGACGGGCGGGTGAGCGAGACGGCTGTAATCAAACTTGGCCGGCTCGTTCATCAGATGCAAGGCAGAAATGGCGGGCGCTTGGTTGTCCTTGGCCACAAAGCTGCCACGCACATGGCAGGCGCGGATGCGCAGCTCCATCAACGCGGGCATGTTGGACGCTTCGGACAGGCGAAACCCGTGCTCCACCATGTCCACCATGCGGCTCAAATCGGGGCGGGGGTCTAGCAGCAGCATGCCCGACTTCAGCGCATAAGCATGGGTGCGCTCTTGGATGACCGAGGCGCCTTCGCCGTAGTCTTCACCCACCACCACCAGCACGCCGCCTTTGACGCCGGGTGACGACAAGTTGCTCAGCGCATCGGCAGCCACGTTGGTGCCCACGATGGACTTCCACGTCACCGCGCCGCGCAAGGGGTAATGGATGGAGGCGCCCAGCATGGCTGCCGCCGAGGCTTCGTTGGCGCAGGCTTCGACGTGCACGCCCAGCTCTTGCATGTAGTCTTTGCCTTGCACCATCACGTCGAGCAAGTGCGACACCGGCGCGCCTTGGTAGCCGCCCACGTAGGCCACGCCCGACTGCAGCAAGGCCTTGGTGATGGCCAAGATGCCCTCGCCGTGAAACGTTTCGCCCGCGCCCATGCGCAGCATTTCCACTTCTTGGCTGAATGAAACTTCCACGGTGTGTCTCCTGTTATGGCGGCAGTGTGCGTGGGCTTGGCTCATTCATCCATACAATGAAGTGACTAAGCATTATTAGTTTTATGCATATTAAAGACGTCGACCTCAACTTGCTGCGCCTCTTCGATGCGGTCTACCGCACCCGCAGCGTGAGCCGTGCCGCGCAAACCTTGGGCCTGACGCAACCCGCCGCCAGCCAAGGGTTGACGCGCTTACGCCTGCTCATCCAAGACCCGCTGTTCACCCGCGCCCCGGGCGGCGTGCAGCCCACGGCCAAGGCAGATCGCTTGTCGGCGGCGGTGGCCTCGGCCTTGACCACCTTGGAGCTGGCGCTCAACGAGTCGTCCTCGTTTGAGCCCGCCGTGTCAGCGCAAACCTTTCGGCTGCATCTGAGCGACATTGGCGAAGCGCGGTTTTTGCCCGCCTTGATTTCGGCTGTCCGTCGCCAAGCGCCCAGCATTCGGGTGGAGTCAGCGCCGCTGCCGCATGACGACATCGCTGCTGCCCTCAACAGCGGTCGTTTGGACGTGGCGATTGGCTTTTTGCCCACCGTCCAAGGCACACGCCAACACGCCTTGCTGCAAGACCGTTACATCGTGTTGCTGCGCCAAGACCACCCGTGGCTGAGCGCAGCAGACGCCTCAGCCACCACGCCCCTCTCACGTTTGCGCCAACTCGACTACGCCGCTGTGCGTTCGCACGCCGAAACCCTGCACATCTTGCAATTGCTGCAACTCGAAGACCGCCTGCGCCTCACCGCGGCCCACTTTTTGGCGCTGCCCGACATCGTGCGCGACACCGACTTGGCCGTGCTCATGCCCCGCAACATCGCCCAAGGCTTTGCGCAAAGTGGTGACTATGTGCTGGTTGAGCCCACGTTGCCGCTGCGCGACTTCACCGTCTCACTGCATTGGAGCGCACGGTTTGAAAACGACCCCGCCAACCGCTGGCTGCGCGAACTCGTCACCACCTTGTTTGAGGCGATGCCACCTGCACAAACAGGGCTGTAGCCTTGGCGACGGTGGGGTGTTTCCCTAGCAAGGCAAGGACGTTGGGGCCGCATTAACATGCATACCAACTGCAATTGACCTTTAGGAGTTCTCTCATGGCCCACGCCGCATTCAACTGGCAAGACCCGTTTTTGCTCGATCAGCAACTGACCGACGAAGAGCGCATGATCCGCGAAGCCGCGGCCGCTTATTGCCAAGACAAGCTGCAACCCCGTGTGCTGAACGCGTTTCGCAACGAAAAAACCGACATCGAAATCTTTCGCGAGATGGGTGAGTTGGGCTTGTTGGGCCCCACCATTCCCACCGAGTACGGCGGCCCAGGCCTGAACTATGTGGCTTACGGCCTGATTGCCCGCGAAGTCGAGCGCGTCGATTCGGGCTACCGCTCGATGATGAGCGTGCAGTCGTCACTGGTGATGGTGCCGATCAACGACTTTGGCACCGAAGAACAAAAACACCGCTTTTTGCCCAAGCTCGCCACCGGCGAGTGGATCGGCTGCTTCGGCTTGACCGAACCCGACCACGGTTCTGACCCCGCCAGCATGGCCACACGCGCCCAAAAGGTGGCGGGCGGCTACATGCTCAAGGGCAACAAAATGTGGATTTCCAACAGCCCCATCGCCGACGTGTTTGTGGTGTGGGCCAAAGAGGTCAGCGAAGGCGGCCAAGTGGGCCCCATCCGCGGCTTCATTTTGGAAAAAGGCATGAAGGGTCTGAGCGCCCCTGCCATCCACGGCAAAGTGGGCTTGCGTGCTTCGATCACCGGCGAAATCGTGATGGACGGCGTGTTTGTGCCCGAAGACAACGCCTTCCCCGAAGTGCAAGGCTTGAAAGGCCCGTTCACCTGTTTGAACAGCGCCCGCTACGGCATTGCTTGGGGTGCTTTGGGTGCCGCCGAAGACTGCTGGCACCGCGCCCGCCAGTACACGCTGGACCGCCAACAATTCGGCCGCCCTCTCGCTGCCAACCAACTCATTCAAAAGAAGTTGGCCGACATGCAAACCGAAATTTCACTGGGCCTGCAAGGCTGCTTGCGCTTGGGTCGCATGAAAGACGAAGGCACAGCCAGCGTGGAGATCACCTCCATCTTGAAGCGCAATTCGTGCGGCAAGGCGCTGGACATTGCCCGTATGGCCCGCGACATGATGGGCGGCAACGGCATCAGCGATGAGTTTGGCGTGGCGCGTCATTTGGTCAACCTCGAAGTGGTCAACACCTACGAAGGCACACACGACATTCACGCCCTCATTTTGGGCCGTGCACAAACCGGCATTGCCGCTTTTTCTAACTGAGTTTTTTCAGGAGCTCGCCATGACTGACACCTTGCAACCCAAAGCCTCTCTCGATCTGACACGTCGCCAAACGCTGCAGGGCCTCGCCGGTTCGTTGGCCAGCTTCGCAGCGCCTGCGCTCATCAGCAGCGCGGCGCTGGCACAAGACAAGTTCCCCAACAAACCCATTACCCTCATCGTGCCTTGGACGCCTGCGGGCCCCAGCGATGCGGTGTTGCGTGCGTTTGCCGAAAGCGCCAGTCGCATCTTGGGCGTGTCGGTGATTTGCGAAAACAAACCCGGCGCGGGGGGGGCTTTGGGCGCAGCCGCCATGATGAGTGCGCGCCCCGATGGCTACACGCTGACGCAATTGCCCTTGGGCATTTACCGCCAGCCGCACATGCAAAAAACCAGTTATGACCCGATCAAAGACATCACGCACATCGCGTGTTTGACGGGCTACACCTTCTGCATCGCTGCGTCGCTGGACGCACCGTTCAAGACGCTCAAAGAAATGGTGGCCTACGCCAAAGCCAACCCCGGCAAACTGGAATACGGCCACACCGGCACTGGCACCACACCGCATTTGGCGATTGAAGACTTCAGCCAAAAAGCCGGCATCGAGCTCAACCCGATTGCCTACAAAGGCGCGTCTGAAATCGTTCAGTCTATTTTGGGTGGCCACATTCGCATGGCCAGCAGCACGACAGAAATCATTCCCTTGGTCAAAGAAGGCCGCCTGCGTTTGCTGGCTACGTTGGGCAGTAAGCGCACCAAAGCGTTTCCCGATGTGGCCACCGTCAAAGAAAGCGGTTGGGACACCATTTCTGAATCGCCCTTTGGCATCGGTGGCCCCAAGGGCATGGACCCTGCCGTGGTGCGCGTACTCAACGAAGCGTTCAAGAAAACCTTGGAAGACCCCAAAGTCATCGAAACCTTGGACAAGTTCTACCAGCCCGTGATTTACATGAACAGCGAGGAGTACACCAAGTACGCCATTCGCACGTTCGAAGCCGAAAAGGCCACGGTGGAGCGTTTGGGCTTGGCGAAAAAAGCGTGATCTAAACCCCAGCCTGGCCGTTGACCGCTGTGTGGCTGTCGATCGCGTCAGGCCTTTTTGTTCACCAACACAATGCCCGCCGCCACAGCCACCAGCGCGGCAAGGGTGAGGGTGGACACCGTTTCGCCCAACCACAGCGCGCCAAACACCATGGCAAACACGGGTGTCAAAAACACGAACGAGCCCAAGCGCGTGGCGGGGTAGTGGCGCAGCAGCCACATCCAGACCAAGTAGCTGGCAAACGCGCCAGCCACGGTTTGAATGGCCAGCGAGCCCCATGCAAACGCGCTCACGTTGCATTGCCACACCTCGCCCATTGCTGCAGACACAAAGGGCAGCAGCACCGCACTCATGGTCACTTGGTAATACAACAGTTTTTCAGGGCTGATGCTGGCCAGTCGCGTGGCGCGAATGACCACCGTGGTCAAGGCCCACAGTACGCCTGAGGCCAAAGCCAGCCCATCGCCCAACAGAACACCGACCGGTAAACCTTGCCATGTTGGCGCATCGCTGCTGCTGTCGTTGTGGCCGCGCAGGCCATCTTGTAACGCAAACGCCACCGCTGCAAATGCCAGCCCTAAGCCCAGCCATTGCACGGCACGCAGGCGCTCGGTGGGCACAAACAGGGGCAACAACACCGCCACCCAAAACGGCGAGGTGTACAAAAACAGCGTCAAGCGCGAGGCGGTGGTGTGCTGCAATCCCACGTAGATGCACACAAACTCCCCGCAAAACAACACCCCCGCCAACAGGCCCGCACGCAACGTGCCATCGCGTTCAAACAACGCCACCCCTCGGTGGTGGCACCACGCCCACAGCAATGCCGTGGCACCCATGAACCGAATGGCGGCTTGCAGCACGGGCGGCACTTCGGGCAGCGTGGCCTTGACCAGCACTTGCTGAAAGCCCCAAAACAGGCAGCAGGCCACCAGCAGCGCAATGGCCAGGGCATCCAAATGGTCGCGACGTTGGGTCATGGGGGTCCTTCGAGGTTCAGCTTTGAACTTAACATGCCGCATCTGTTTCAACGCTGACAAGCCCCCATTTTCATGAACCGTCGCGACTTTACCCTTCAACTGCAACGCAGCGCCCTCGTGTTGGCCATGGCCCCTTGGCTCACGGCGACGGCCCAGCCGAGTGAGCAGGTGCGTCGCTGGCGCAGCAACCCATTTGCCCTAGGCGTGGCCAGTGGCCGCCCCCGCCCCGACAGCGTGGTGCTGTGGACGCGCTTGCTGATTGCCGAGGAAGACCGCGCATCCGCTGGCCCCGATGCCTTGCGCGTGCAAGTGACGGTGTATGCCGACGCCGCCCTCAAACGCCGCGTGCAAAAAACAGACGTGGTGACCGACGCCAGCCGAGGCCACAGCGTGCATGTGCACCTGCAAAACCTGCAACCAGCCACCGACTATTGGTACCGCTTCAGCCAAGGGGATGCTTTCAGCACCGTAGGCCACACTCGCACCGCGCCCGCCGCCAACGCGGACGTGCAACAGCTGCGCATCGCTTTGGCGTCGTGCCAGCATTACGAGCACGGCCAATACATCGCGCATCAAGAAATTGCCCAGCAGTCGCTGGACTTCGTGCTGTTTGTAGGCGACTACATCTACGAAAGCACCAACCCTCAATTAATGGTGCGCCAACACAGCGGCGGTGAGCCCAAAACTTTGGCGCAATACCGCGAGCGCTACGCCCAATACAAACGCGATCCGCACCTGCAAGCCGCGCACGCCGCTCACCCATGGGTGTTGATGTGGGACGACCATGAAGTGGTGAACGACTACGCCAACGACCAAGACCGCAACTACACCGACCCGCAGCAGTTTTTGTTACGCCGCGCCGCCGCCTACCAAGCCTACTTTGAGCACCAACCCGTGTTGATCGGACCCGATCCGCAAAGCCCGCAACAAGCCTCGATGCGTTTGTACGAGCAATTCAACTGGGGCAAGTTGGCTGACATTTGGACCCTCGATTGCCGCCAATACCGCAGCCCCCAAGCCTGCCGCGACCCTGTGCGCGGCGGTGGTCGCATGGTGACGCAGTGCGACGAGCTCGACGACCCCAAGCGCAGCATGTTGGGCGTTGAGCAAGAACGGTGGTTGGACCTTGGCCTGGCCAACTCGAAACGCACCTGGCGTTTGCTGGCGCAGGCCACCTTGATTGCGCCCACCAGCATTCCCGCGCCCGTGGGTCGGGCCACCTACAACGACGCGTGGGACGGCTACGGCCCCGCGCGCCAACGCCTCTTGCAAAGTGTGGTCGACCACAAGTTGGACAACGTGGTCACCTTGGGCGGCGACGTGCACATGAACGTGGCGTCGAACCTGCGCTTGGTGCCCAACGATCCGCAATCGCCCATCGTGGCCAGCGAGTTTGTAACGACCTCCATCACCTCACGCGGCATGGGCGACAACGTGCTCAGCGTCATCAAAGCCAACAACCCCGATTTGCTGCACGCCCGCGCCGATGAGCGGGGCTACAGCCTGATCACCGTCACGCCAAGCAGCGTGCGTTGTGATTTCAGAAGCACCGCGTTTCCTGCCGGCAAAGAGGCGGGCCTGAAGACGCAGGCGAGCTATGTGGTGCGCAGTGGCAAGGCGGGGCCCACGCCGGTCTGATGCCGCTGGCTTCTCGCCTCTCGTAAGTTGTCAGTGGCGACGGCGAGCCCCGTTTAAGCGTTAAACCACCACCGAAATTTTGGCTGCCGCTGCCCGTGCGCGCGCCAAGGCGTTGGCATTTTTAGCCAGCGCCACGGCCATGCGGCGGTAAGGGCGTGTGGTGGGTTTGCCGAAGATGCGCACGTCCACATCGGGCTCGCTCAAGGCCTCGGCCACACCGGTGTACGTGGGGTTGCTGCCATCTTGTGTGGCCAGCACCACGGCGCTGGCGCCTTCGGTGCACACGATGTTGGCAATTGGCAAGCCCAAAATGGCGCGGGCATGCAAATCAAACTCGCTCAGGTTTTGGCTGATCATCGTGACCATGCCGGTGTCGTGTGGACGCGGGCTGAGCTCGCTGAAGATCACTTCGTCTTTCGTCACGAAAAACTCCACACCAAACAAGCCTGCGCCGCCTAAGTCGGCCGTCACTTTTTCAGCCATGTCTTGCGCGGCTTTGAGGTAGTTGGGCAGCATGGGCTGCGGCTGCCAGCTGTATTGGTAATCGCCGCGTTCTTGCACATGGCCGATGGGTTCGCAAAACAAGGTCGGGCCCTTGCGTTGGCGGATGGTGAGCAGGGTGATTTCAAACTCGAAGTTGATGAACTCTTCGACGATCACTTTCTTGCGATCGCCGCGCATGCCTGCGCACGCGTAGTCCCAGCTGGCTTGAATGTCGGCGGCAGTTTTGGCCACGCTCTGGCCTTTGCCCGACGAACTCATCACGGGTTTGATCACCACCGGGAAACCAATCGCGTTGGCCTGTGCCAACAGTTCGTCTGCCGACTCGGCGTAGTTGAACTTGGCGGTGCGCACGCCCAAACCCACCGCCACATCGCGGATGCGGTCGCGGTTCATGGTGAGGTTGGCCGCCTTCGCACTGGGGATGACCTCAAAGCCTTCTTGCTCCACCTCTAACAACACCTCGGTGCGGATGGCCTCGATCTCGGGCACGATCAAATCGGGTTGGTGCTGTGCGATGGCCGCACGCAAAGGCGCTTCATCCAGCATGCTGAACACACACGATTCGTCGGCCACTTGCATGGCGGGTGCGCCCGCATAGCTGTCGCAGGCGACGACGTAGCAGCCCAAGCGCTTGGCGCTGATGACGAATTCTTTGCCCAGTTCACCTGAGCCCAAAAGTAAGATTTTTTTCATGCGTGACCCCGTGTGTGTCTAAATTTGGCGTGCTCGAATTGTCCCTGTTCGGGCACGGGTGGCGTATACAAACCTCGCACATCACGGCTTTATAGATTGATGACAAAAGGCACACGTATGCATACAATCGCTGACATGAAGCCATTTCGCTGGAACGCAGACAAAAACGAAACGCTCTTAAAAGAGCGGCATGTCTCTTTTGAAGCGATGGTGGTGGCGATAGATGCGAACGGATTGTTGGACGTGCTGGCGCATCCAAATCCAAAGAAATATCCGAACCAACAAATACTGGTGATTGCGCGAGATGGTTATGTGTATCTGGTTCCGATGGTTGAAGAGCAAGACTATTTCTTTCTCAAAACCATCATTCCCAGTCGCAAAGCAACGCGCGATTATTTAAACCCTGGAGTGCTTGATGAAAAAACTTGATGCTGACGAAGATGAAATTCTGAGTGCCTATGAAGCAGGCAAGTTGAAATCTGTTGCCAGTAAGTCGGAGCTTGCTAAGTTCAAGGCAGCAGCGCGAAGCACAGCGGTGAAGGACAAACGCGTCAACATTCGTTTGTCGTCGGTGGACTTGAGCGACATTCAAATTAAAGCGCTGGAAGAAGGCGTGCCCTATCAGACGCTGATCGCCAGCGTGCTTCACAAATACGTCACAGGTCGCTTGTCAGACAAGCGAACCTGATTCAAATCACACCGGCGCGATCACACCGCGATTCAGCGCATAGCGGCGGTCGCTCACCCAGTCGGCGAAGTGGGTGTTTTGCTCGGACAGCAGCACGCTCACGCCTTGGGCTTTGAGCGCCAAAATCATCTCGCCCATTTGCTCCACGATCACGGGGGCCACGCCCTCAGACGGTTCGTCGAGCAGCACCATGAGCGGGTTGCCCATCAGCGTGCGTGCGACGGTGAGCATTTGCTGCTCGCCGCCACTCATGTGGCTGGCGGGGCGTTGTTGCATGTCCGCGAGATTGGGGAAGAGGGCAAACACTTGGTCGAGTGACCACTGTGGCGCGGGGCTGCCATCGGCAAAGCGGCGGGCGGCTTGTTGGCCGATAGTGAGGTTTTCCAGCACCGTCAAGTCGGTGAAGATGCGGCGGTCTTCGGGCACATAGCCCAGCCCCAAGCGTGCGGCCTGGTAAGGCTCAGCATTCGAGATGTCGTGCCCCGCAAACACCACGCGACCCGTGCGGCGCTGCATGAGCCCCATGATGGCTTTGACCGTGCTGGACTTGCCCGCACCGTTACGCCCAACGAGGGCCACCACTTCGCCACGTTGGACGTGCAGCTGCGCGTCGAACACGACTTGCGCCGCGCCATACCAAGCGTTGAGGCCTTGCACATCGAGCAGGGGGGCCATAGTGTGAATGGGGTGTTGCTTCATGCCTTTTCGCCTGTCTTAGAAGCTGCGGGCATTGCAAAAGAAGACCGCTGTGATGAGGCCACGCCAAAGGTCTTGCCGCTGCCAAAGTACACGGCTTGCACCTGCGGGTCGTCTTGGATTTGTGCGGGCGTGCCTTCAGCGATGAGTGCGCCACGCGCCATCACCAGCACGCGGTCGGCATGCTCAAACACCACGTCCATGCTGTGCTCTGTGAAGAGCACGGCTACGCCGCGTTGGTTCACCAAGTGGCGGGTGAGGTCCATCAGCGCGTGCCGTTCGTCGGGGGCCATGCCTGCGGTGGGCTCGTCCATCAGCAACAGGCGGGGTTGGTTGGCCAGTGCCATCGCCAGCTCTAAGCGTTTCACATCGCCGTAGGCGAGGGCGTTGCAAGGGCGCGATGCTTGGTCGTGCAAATGCACTTGGGCGAGCAAGGCCAAGGCGTCGTCGCGCCGATAGCGCGTGGCGCGTTGCCAAGGCGAAAGCGATTCGCCGTCCGCTGACAGCAACGCCATTTGCACGTTCTCAGCCACGGTGAGCGAGCCAAACGTTTGTGCGATTTGAAAGGTGCGACTCACGCCCATGCGCCACAAGTCATGCGGTTGGCGCCCCAGCAGCGACACGCCGTCCAAGGTGATGCTGCCGCTGTCGGGCGCGAGTTGGCCGTTGACCAAATTGAAGGTAGTGGACTTGCCTGCGCCATTGGGGCCGATGACCGCAAGCAGTTCGCCCGCTTGCAAATTGAACGACACATCGTTGACTGCTTGGTTGCCGCCAAAGGCTTTGTGCAGGTGCTGCACCGATAACAAAGCGCCACTATTTTGTGTGTGGGAGTGTGAGGCTGCCTGTGCTGTTGGCTGAGATGTGCGCGTGGTCATGCCACTCCTCGCTCGTCAGAAGCGTGCTCATCGCGCACCCGATGCCATAGAGACTGCACCGACCCCGCAATGCCTTGCGGAAACACCAGCACCATCAACAACATGCTGCCGCCCAACACGGCGCGCCAATAGTCGGTGCTGCGGGCCAAGCTGTCTTGCAGTGCGGTGAAGGTCACCGCGCCGACCAAGGGGCCGATCAGCGTGTGCACGCCGCCCAACAGCACCATGACCAAACCATCGACCGATTTGCTCACGCCCAGCACATCAGGCGAGATGCTGCCTTTCGAGAACACAAACAACGCCCCCGCCAGCCCTGCAAAACCGGCGGCCACCACAAAGCCCAGCCACTGCACACGCGCCACGTTCAAACCCATGGCTTCTGCGCGGCCCACCGAGTCGCGGCTGGCGCGCAGCGCGAAGCCTAGCGGCGACATCAACACGCGACGCAAGGCATACACGCTGGCGCTCACCAGCACGAGGGTGAGCCAGTAATAAGAGGATTTGTCTTGCAACCATGCACTGGGCCACACGCCGGTGATGCCGTTGCTGCCGCCCGTGAAGTCGTCCCACTGAAAACAGATGGACCACACGATTTGTGCAAACGCCAAGGTGAGCATGGCCAAGTACACGCCCGACAAGCGCACCGCAAACCACGCGATGGGCGCTGCCACCAAGGCGCTGACGAAAGGTGCCAACAACAACGCCGCTTCGCTAGACACACCCGCACGCAACACCAGCAGCGCCGCCGCATAAGCGCCCACGCCAAAGTAAGCCGCGTGGCCAAACGAGTGCATGCCCGCTGGCCCCATGATGAAGTGCAAGCTGGCGGCGAACAAAGCGGCAATGAGAAGATCAATACCCAGCACCAAGGTGTAGGGCGACTCCGTGGTGAACAGCGGCAACGCCAACAATGCCGCACCGAGCAGCAGCCACACGCGTTGCGTGCGAGCGCCGCCCAAAGCAAATGGCGCTTCTTGTTCGGTGCTGGCGCGTGGCGCACTTTGTGGTTTGCCCAACAAGCCCCAAGGCCGCACCATCAGCACCGCAGCCATCACCAAAAACTCAGCAACCAGCGTGAGTTTTGAAAATGCAAACGACACGCCGAACACGTCCACCGTGCCCACCGCAATGCACAGCGCCTTGATTTCGGCAATCAACAGCGCCGCCACAAACGCCCCAGGGATGGAGCCCATACCGCCCACCACGACCACTACAAACGCATCGCCAATCGTGGCCATGTCCAACCCCAAGTGCGCGGGCTCACGGGGCAGTTGCAGCGCGCCGCCCAAGCCCGCCAACGCGCAGCCCAGTGCAAACACGGCGGTGAACAAGTGACGCGGATTCACCCCCAGTGCGCCCAACATCTCGCGGTCTTGCGTGGCGGCGCGGACCAGCACGCCAAAGCGTGTGCGCTGCAAGCACCACCACAATGCAGCCAACACCAGCGGGCCGGTGGCGATCAACAACAAGTCGTAGGTGGGAAAGCGTCGACCCAAAATATCCACAGCGCCGCTCAGGCCCGGAGCACGCGGCCCCAGCAAATCTTCCGCACCCCACAGCCACAGCGTGCCGTCTTGGATGACCAGCGCTAATGCAAACGTGGCGAGCAATTGAAACAACTCCGGCGCTTGGTAAATGCGGCGCAGCACCATCACTTCGACCAGCGCACCCAATGCGCCTGTGACGAGCGCTGCACACAGCAAGAGTAAAAAGTAAGCGGCGGTTTGGCTGGCCGCATCGCCAAGAACAAGGCTCAATGCTGAAGACACAGCAGGCGTCGCGTGTGACACGAGCGAGTAAGCCACATAAACACCCAGCATAAAGAACGAGCCGTGCGCAAAGTTGACGATGCGCGTCACCCCAAAGATCAGCGACAAGCCCGCGGCCACCAAAAACAAAGACGACGCGCTCGCCAGCCCGTTGAGGGCCTGCACAAAAAAGCTAGCGATGTCCATGGGGCGTTCGAGGGCTCAAATTAAAACGCCCGCAAGAGGCGGGCGTTGTGTGGGAATTGACAGGCGTTTAATGGCTCGGTCGGAGTTTTTTCACAACGTCATCGCTGGGCTGCACGGTCGCGCCGTCGATGTAACGGTAGTCTACCAACACCCCTTTGCCGCCGTCGTTTTTGGTGCGACCCAAGAACGCACCCATGGTGGATTGGTTGTCTTGTTTGCGGAACATCACTTTGCCGTAGGGCGTGCTAAAGCTCATGCCGCTGAAGGCCGTGACCAGCTTTTCGCTGTCGGTGCTCTTGGCTCGTGCGATGCCTGCGGCCAAGGCTTGAATCATGCTGTAGCCCACGACCGAGCCCAAGCGGGGGTGGTCGTTGTACTTGCGGTGGTAGGCCAAGAAGAAGGCTTTGTGCTCAGGCGTTTGCACGCCGTACCACGGGTAGCCGGTGACGATCCAGCCGTTGGGCGTTTCGTCTTTGAGGGGCTCCAAATACTCGGGCTCGCCGGTCAACAGGCTTACCACTTCGCGGCCTTGGAACAAACCGCGTGTGTTGCCTTCGCGCACAAACTTGGCGAGGTCAGTGGCAAACAGCACGTTGAAGATGGCGTCGGGTTTGGCATCGGCCAGAGCCTGCGTCACCGAGCCTGCATCGATCTTGCCGAGTGCTGGCGCTTGCTCGCCCACAAACTCCACATCAGGTTGCGCGGCTTTCAGCAGTTGCTTGAAGGTCGCGGCAGCCGATTGGCCGTATTCGTAGTTGGGGTACACCACAGCCCAGCGTTTTTTCTTGAGCTTGGCGGCTTCTGGCACCAACATGGCCACTTGCATGTAGGTGCTGGCGCGCAGGCGGTAGGTGTAGCGGTTGCCGTTTTGCCACACCATTTTGTCGGTCAGCGGTTCGCCCGCCAGAAAGAACACCTTGCGTTGTTTGGCAAAGTCGCCCAGCGCCAAACCAATGTGCGAGAGGAAGGCACCTGAGAGCACATCCACTTTTTCGCGGCTCAGCAGTTCTTCGGCGGCGCGGACAGCGTCGCCGGGTGAGGCGTTGTCGTCACGCGTGATGAGTTGCAGCGGCTTGCCGTTCACGCCACCCGCGGCGTTGATTTCTTCCACGGCCAACTCCATGCCCTTTTTGTACGGGTCGAGGAAAGCCGGTTGGGCTTTGTAGCTGTTGATCTCGCCAATTTTGATGACGTTTTGGGCCATGACGGGTAAGACGGGCAGGACTGCCACGCTCAAAGCGAGGGCGGCGGTGCGCAGGGCGGAGAGGAGTGTGGTGTTCACGAGTGTGGCCTTTGAAAGCGGGTGTTGGCTGTGCCACCAACACCGTAAAAATGTGAAGCTTAGATTGTCTTGCAAACCTTGCGCCGCATTGCATACGCTTTAAAAGCCATAGAAACAGCTGTGCTAGCCTTCGATCATGTCCATCCCGCGCCGTGTATCGACCCCTAAGTTTGAAGCCCGTTGGCCTGCCACGGCGATTTGGCTTTGTGCATGGGCGTTGTTGTGGCGTTTGGACGGTGTGCTCAATTTGGGGAATTTGGCGCTCTTGCTCGTGTTGGCCAGTGCCATCGCCAGCGTGTGGTTGTCGGCGTTGGTGTCGGTGGGGTGCAGTGCGTTGTCGGTGCTGATGTTCAATTGGTTTTTTGTCGAACCGCGCATGACCTTCAGCGTGCATTTGCACCAAGACATGCTGCTGCTCGTCACCATGATGGCGGTGAGTTCGGTTGTCAGTTATTTGATGGCACGCTTGCGCATGGCGGCTGCCTTAGAAAGTCAACACGCCCAAGCTTCCGAACAATTGCGTGTGTTGGGCGAAATGCTGCGCGAGACACGCGACGCTCACACCCAAGGCGAGGTGTTGCAGGCCTTGTTGATTCAAAATACGGGCTGCGAGGTGTCTGTGTTGCTCCTTCAAGATACCGCGTCTGAGCAGGCCACGGCAGACAGCCAGTGGGTGGGCGAGCCGCAGCCGCAAGACGTGCAAGGCTTGTGGGCGTGCGTGCAACAGATGGGGGCCATGGGGCCGGGCACGGGGCGTCATGAAAATCAGTCGACCGTGTTTTTGCCCTTGCGCGGCCATGTGCGTGCGTTGGGTGCGGTGGCCTTGCATGGCGGCGCAGGGCTCAAGTCATTGACGGCGGTGCAGCGCGACCTGCTGCAACAGGCGTGTGATGTGTTGGGCCTAGAACTGGAACGCGCCCAAACGCTGCGACTTGCCCAGCAAGCCAAAGACGACGCGCAAAGCCAAAGCCTGCGCAACACCTTGCTCACCTCTATTTCGCACGACTACCGCACGCCGCTGGCGAACCTCATGGGGGCGGCTTCTGTGATTCAAGCGCAAGCCCCACGCTTGAGCACTGACAAAGTGGCTGGCTTGGCCCAAACCATCTTGGATGAAGCGCAGCACCTCAACCGCATGACCACCAACACCTTGCAGTTGGCACGCTTAGATTCGGCACCTTTGCAGATTCAAAAAGACTGGGAGTCGTTGCAAGAGATTTTGGGTTCTGTGCTGGCCAAGGCCCGTCAACGTCACCCACAGCGGCAGATATTGGTGACGGTTCCAGATGCCTTGCCCCTCATTCACTGCGATGCCATTTTGTTGGTGCAACTGTTTGATAACTTGATGGAAAACGCCATCAAGTACAGCCCAAGCCACACGCCGATTGAGATTCGAGTGCTGGCCACAGCCCTCGCCCTTGAGGTGCGGATGATCGACCAAGGCACAGGCATTGTGGATGCGTGGAAAGACAAAGTGTTTCAAGCCTTTGAGCGCGTGCACGCTGACACCGCCCAGGCGGATGCGACAGACGACACACAGCTGCGCCGTGGCATGGGCGTGGGCTTGGCCGTGTGTAAGGCGATTGCTAAAGTGCATGGCGCCACGATTTGGGTGGAAGACCACCAGCCGCAAGGTGCGGTGATGTGCCTGTCCTTGCCCGTGGTGCAGCAGCCCGACGTGCGCGTGGAGGCCTGAAGCGCATGGCCCTCAAAGTTTTGTTGGTCGAGGACGACCGTGAATTGCGCCAAACCTTGCGCGATGCCTTGAGCGTGGAGGGTTACGAGGTGGTGGCCAGCGGCAGCGCCGCCGATGCCAGTGCGGTGCTGCGTCACAGCATGGCCTCAGACCGCCCCTTGGACGTGTTGCTCTTGGACTTGGGCTTGCCCGATGGCGACGGTGGCGATTTGTTGCGCACCGTGCGCGCGCAGTACGCCTTGCCCGTGCTGATCATCTCAGCGCGTCATGACGACGCCAACAAAGTCACCTTGCTCGACGCAGGTGCTGACGATTACTTGGTCAAACCCTTCAGCATCAGCGAGTTGCTGGCGCGCATGCGTGTCACGTTGCGACACCGGGGCACGGTGGTGCTAGCGCCGCAAACGCATTACCGCGCTGGGGCGTTAGAGATCGATTTGGCCAAACACGCCGTGCGCCTAGCCGGTGAGCCCGTGCATCTGACGCCCACCGAGTTCAAGTTGCTGGCGCGCTTGGTGCGTCAAGCGGGTCAGGTGGTGACGCACCGCCAATTGCTGGTCGATGTGTGGGGCGCTGAGCATGTGGACCAAACCCACTATTTGCGTCTGTACATGGGCCAGTTGCGCGCCAAGCTCGAAGCCAACCCGACCGAGCCCGTCTTGCTGTTGACCGAGCCGGGTGTGGGCTATCGCTTGGCTGAATAGGCGCACAACGCCTTGCAGATGCAGACACGGATGCTGACACTTATGCGTTCCTAACGCCCTTGCAGGCAAGCTCAGGGCACTTACTAGGAGTGCTCATGTCAGCCATAGATTCAGACAACCCATCCGCGCACATCAAGCGCCAGTCCACCGCCGCCTTGACCTTGGGGGCCATCGGCGTGGTGTACGGCGACATTGGCACCAGCCCGCTGTACACGGTGAAAGAGGTGTTCTTGCCCGCCACAGGCATTGCTTTGACGCCCGAGAACTTGATTGGTGCGGTGTCCACCATCTTCTGGGCCCTGATGCTCATCGTCACCCTCAAGTACGTGATTTTGATTTTGCGTGCGGACAACCGCGGCGAAGGCGGTGCTTTGGCGCTGACCGCGCTGGCGGCGAATGCCGTGAAGCACAAGCCGAAGTTGCGTCACTTTTTGCTGTTACTGGGCTTATTTGGGGCCACCTTGTTTTACGGTGACAGCGTGATCACACCGGCCATTTCGGTGCTCGGTGCGGTGGAAGGTTTGGAGATGGTCACGCCGGTGTTGCAGCCTTATGTGGTGCCCATTGCTTTGACCGTGTTGGTGATGTTGTTTGTCATGCAACGTTGGGGCACCAGCTTTGTGGGCAAGTTTTTTGGCCCCATCATCGTGGTCTGGTTTGTGATCTTGGGCGCGACAGGCGTGGCGCAAATTGTGCAAACACCCGCCATCTTGGCCGCATTCAACCCGCTGCATAGCCTTCAGTTTCTGTATGACCGTGGGCCCTTTGTGCTCGCTGCGGTGGGCGCGATTGTGTTGGCGCTCACGGGTGCTGAGGCCTTGTACGCCGACATGGGCCACTTTGGTCGCAAGCCCATTCAAATCGCGTGGATGGGCTTGATCATGCCGAGCTTGGTGCTGCATTACATGGGCCAAGGTGCGTTGCTGATGCGCGACCCTTCGGCCATTGAAAACCCCTTCTTTCGCATGTTCTCGCAAGACTGGTTGGTCGCGGCGGTGGTGTTGGCCACGGTGGCCGCCATCATCGCGTCGCAAGCGGTCATTTCGGGCGCTTACTCCATGACCAAGCAGGCCATTTTGTTGGGCTTCTTGCCACGCATGGACATCAAATACACCTCGGAGCAAGAGGTCGGACAAATCTACATGCCCAGCGTGAATTGGATTTTGTTGGCCGGTGTGTTGATCGCCGTCATGACCTTCAAGAGTTCGTCGGCCTTGGCTGGCGCGTATGGCATTGCGGTGACCTTGACCATGGTGATCACCACCGTGATGACCTTCTTTGTCGTGCACGACGCTTGGAAAGTTCGTACCCCTTTGGCTATTGCCGCTACGCTGTTCTTTTTGACCATCGACGCCTTTTTGTTTGCCGGCTGCATCATCAAATTCTTTGATGGCGGTTGGTTGCCGCTGGCCATGGGTTTGACGCTTTACATGGTCATGACCACCTGGTCGCGTGGCCGTGAGTTGGTGGTGGACACCATCCGTCGCGATGGCTTGGACTTGGGCACCTTCATTCAGCACATTGACTCGGGCAGTCCACACTTGGCCAAACGCACCGCTATTTATGCCGTGGCCAATCCCGAAACTGTGCCCCAAGCCTTGCTGCACAACATGAAGCACAACCAAGTGCTGCACGAGAAAAACATCATCTTGACGGTGGAGTTCGAGAACGTGCCTTGGGTGTCCGATAAACAACGTGTTCGTGTGGAACGTCTGAGCGAGCACTTCTGGCAAGTGTGGGTCAAGTATGGCTTCATGAACACGCCCGATGTGCCCAAAGCCTTGACCCAGTGCCAAGCGCATGCCCTTGAAATTCCCGTGTTTGAAACGTCTTACTTTTTGAGCCGAGAAACAGTGGTTTCCACACCCGGTGGTGGCATGGCCCAATGGCGCGAAAAGCTGTTCGCCGCCATGACGCGCAACTCAGGTGGCGTGGTGGAGTTCTTCCACCTCCCCGATAACTCCGTAGTTGAACTGGGAACGAGGGTACAAATATGATCGAACACACCTTACCTGTCACGCTCAAACTTACAGGCAAAGCGGGGCTGGAGCCGCGTATGGCGGCGCAATTCGCCATGGTGGCTTCACCCTTTGAGGGCGAGGTCACCGTGGCGTGTCACGGTCGAACGGTCAATGCCAAGTCGGTGGCCGAGGTGATGTCGCTGGGCGCGGTGCACGATGACTTGGTGGAGCTTCATGCCGAGGGCGAGGATGCGCAGCAAGCGGTGAATGCCTTGATTGCGGTGATTCAAAAGGGCTAGTCCGCTTCTCCACGCGCATCAAAAAAAGTCCCGCAAGCTTTGCAGCTTGCGGGACTTTCTTATCGTCGCGTTCAGCACCCAGCGCGGGCCAAGTGCTGCTGGGGCCGATTACGCTTCCAGGCGCGCTGCCAAAGCAACTTTGGTCGCTGTCATCTCAACGGGCAAGTGGTAGGCCAGTTGGGTGAACAACTCTTCGTGCAGCTTCAACTCGTCGACCCAAGCCGCTTTGTCGATGCTGGTGACGGTCTTGAATTGGTCGGCGGTGAAGTTCAAGCCAGTCCAGTTGATTTCGTCATACGTGGGGCTCACGCCAAACACGTTTTCAGCGCCTTGGGCTTGGCCCTCGATGCGGTCAATCATCCACTTCAAGACGCGCATGTTTTCGCCGTAGCCAGGCCACACAAACTTGCCGTCTTCGCCTTTGCGGAACCAGTTCACGCAGTAGATCGATGGCAGCTTGGCGCCCGCGGTTGCCAGCTTGTCGCCCATGTCCAGCCAGTGCTGGAAGTAGTCGCTCATGTTGTAGCCCATGAACGGCAACATGGCGAATGGGTCGCGGCGCACCACGCCTTGTTGGCCAGCGGCCGCAGCGGTGGTCTCAGAGCCCATGGTCGCGGCCATGTAAACGCCTTCGGTCCAGCTGCGTGCTTCGGTCACCAAAGGCACGGTGGTGGAGCGGCGGCCGCCGAAGATGAACGCGTCAATGGCCACGCCGTTGGCGTCGTCCCACTGGCTGTCCAGCGCGGGGTTGTTGGTGGCAGCCACGGTGAAGCGGGCGTTGGGGTGAGCGGCTTTGGCACCGGTTTCTTTGGCGATGGCTGGGGTCCAGTCTTTGCCTTGCCAGTCGATCAAGTGGTCTGGCAGTTTGCCGGTGTCTTTTTCCATGCCTTCCCACCACACGTCGCCGTCGTCGGTCAGCGCGACGTTGGTGAAGATCACGTCTTTGTCCAAGCTGGCCATGCAGTTGGGGTTGGTGTGGAAGTTGGTGCCGGGGGCCACGCCAAAGTAACCCGCTTCTGGGTTGATGGCGTACAACTTGCCGTCTGCGTTGGGCTTGATCCAAGCAATGTCGTCACCGATGGTGGTGACTTTCCAGCCGTCGAAACCTTCTGGGGGCACCAACATCGAGAAGTTGGTTTTGCCGCAAGCGCTGGGGAACGCGGCTGCCACGTGGTACTTCTTGCCTTGGGGGTTGGTCACGCCCAAGATGAGCATGTGCTCGGCCAGCCAGCCTGGGTTACCGGAGGGCCCCTCCGAGGCCGCACGGCCCATGTTCGAGGCAATGCGCAAGGCAAAGCACTTCTTGCCCAGCAACGCGTTGCCGCCGTAGCCGGAGCCGTAAGACCAGATTTCGCGGGTCTCTGGGAAGTGCACGATGTATTTGGTTTTGCTGCAAGGCCACTTCACGTCGGCTTGACCGGCTGCCAAAGGTGCGCCCACGGTGTGCACGCAGGGCACAAACGCGCCGTCGGTGCCGATCACGTCAAACACAGCTTTGCCCATGCGGGTCATGATGCGTTGGTTCACCGCCACGTAAGCGCTGTCAGACAACTCAATGCCCACGTGCGCAATGTGCGAACCCATGGGGCCCATGCTGAACGGCACCACATACATGGTGCGGCCTTTCATGCAGCCGTCGAACAAAGGGTTCAGGGTGGCGCGCATCTCTGCGGGAGCCATCCAGTTGTTGGTGGGGCCAGCGTTTTCTTTTTTCTCTGAACAGATGTAAGTGCGGTCTTCCACACGGGCCACGTCTGAGGGGTCAGAGCAGGCCAAGAAAGAGTTGGGGCGCTTGGCCGCGTTCAGTTTGGTGAAGGTGCCGGCGTCTACCAATTGCTGGCAGAGGCGGTCGTACTCTTCTTGGCTGCCGTCACACCAGTAAACGGTGTCTGGTTTGCACAGGGCAGCCATCTCGGCCACCCAAGCGACCAGCTTGGGGTTCTTCACATATGCGGGTGCATTCACGTTCATCTAAAGCTCCTAAGTCAAAAAATTGAGATCAGAGCCCAGCTGCGTTAGCGCGAGACTCTGACCTCAATCCATTGCCGTGTTGTGACACGGGTCGGGTATTTTAAGAATCTAACCCCTTACACAGCCTTTCAAAGGGGCATAAAAATCTGGAATGAAACAAAAAGGCAACAAAAAAGCGCCTTGATAGGCGCTTTTTCGGGGCAATGCGTCACAAACCAGTGCGCATCACAGAGGCTTAAGCCATGAACACGGCGATGAACGCCAATAAGAAAATCAGCACCGCGCCAGCCGCTGGCAACACGATGGGCATGAGTGGCACGATGGCTTCCACCACGTCTTGTTCGCCGGTGTGGGGGGTGTTGTGCGGGTTGGACATGATCAGCTCCTCTATAAGTAATAGATGAAATTTTATGCTAATCCACGATCGCCACTGTCGTGGTCGAGACCGTCAGGGCTGGATTGAGCGAAACGCCTTGGCGCGCCAGCTGATTTTTCAGCAAACCTTGGTAGCGCGTGTTGTGCACAGGTGTCACCGAGTGGTAGGCCGCTGCACCAAACCAGGTGTAGCCGTGGCGCTCGAGCCCACGTTTCAAAAACCAAGCCGACACGTAAGCGCCTTTGCACGCGTCTAACAAATGCTTTTCGGTCACGCCGTAGCGTTGCAACTCGGGCAAATGCATGGAGTTGATCTGACCAATGCCAAGGTCCACCGTGCCATTCGTGTTTTTGCCCACGGCGCGTGGGTTGAGCCCCGACTCCACCTGCAGTACCGCCAAGAGCAAATGCGGGTTCACGCTGTGAAATTCGGCGGCTGATTGCACACACGACGTGGGATTTGTTGCCCAGGCGAACTTGGCAAAAATGAGAACGGCGCAAGCCAATAGTAGTTTAATTTTCATACTTCAACCGATTTAATGGATTAAAGTAGTACTTTATCACGACTATGTAGATTTGAGTGTTAAAATTAACGAAAGTACTAAATATTTGGTTTGATGATTTTATGAATGATTTCTTTAACTTCGTGAAGGCCGTGATGGGCCATCACTTCAAGCCATGTGAGCTGCAAGTGCGTGTGAACGGCTTAGCCCATATTGAGTTGTTGGCAATACGTTTCGGGACAAGGTCATGAGCGTGGAAACCCTCACCCCTCCCAGCAGTAAGGCTGGGCAACACATCAGCAACATTGAAGATGTTCCTACTTTCAGCAGCCTCTTGACGCATGGGGCAGAAGCAATCACCACGGTTCCTAAAGACAAAGAGCGCACATTGGTGGCGCTTGGGTTGAATGGCAATGGTTACTTTTTGCTGTGCATGCCTGAAGAGCAACACAAGTTGGCCTGGTTGGCGTTGCGCGAGCGCCTAAAAGCACGTGGTTACACGCCGGGAGGTCATGCGACTTGTAGCGAAGAGGTGATGAATGTGTTGCTCCAGGACGTGACTCGTGCGAGCAAAGACGCGACATTTCAAATCGAATCGGATGTCAATGCGGTCAATGAAGTCGTGAACGAGCCTCAGCCGATAGGTTGGTTTCGTGATGTGTTGGCCAGTTGTATCAATTTAGACGCTACCCATTTGCACTTTGAGTTACGCGGTAACTGCGCTTTGGTCCGCGTACGTTTGCATGGATTGATGCATGAATTGACGTCAGTGCCGAAGCAAACTGCCTTAGACGGTATTTCGGCGGTCTACAACGCCGTTGCGCAAGAACGATCATGTGCAGGTGGTGTCTTCAACCCAGCGCTGGCTCAGCAGGCCATGATTCCATTTGCGTTGGGGTCTGAGACCGTGAACTTGCGCATTCAAAGCCATCCCGCCATGTCTGGCTTTGATGTGACTATGCGGATCGTGCGCGCAAAAAAAGTCGGTCGCGAGAAGCTGCGCCTAGACACTTTGGGGTACACCCCATCGCAAATCGACGACTTACACATGGCGTCGCGCCGCTCATTGGGCGGAATATTTATTGCTGGTGTTGGCGGCTCAGGTAAAACCACCACGTTAAACACTTTGCTTGCTCAATTGGCGCAAGAGCGCTATCGAAAGATAGTGTCAATTGAAGACCCTGTGGAGTGCTATGCCAATGGCGTGTCTCATTTCTCGATTCAGCACCATGTGGACGGTCATCAAGCATCTCAACGCCTGAAAAGCGCATGGATGGCATTCTTACGTATGGACCCCGACGTGGGCGTATTTGGTGAGGTTCGAGACGAATTTTCAGCGGAGTTGGCGTTGAACGCGATTCATAACGGACACAAAATTTTGACTACGGTGCATGCCCTCTCAGCGTTGGGCGTGGTCGAACGTTTGTCGTCAACAGCGTTTGGCCTTCGACGGGATCTCGTGTGTCAACCCGATTTTTTTGCGGCTTTGGTCTACCAAGTCTTGACACCTGTGAATTGTCTTTCGTGCAAAGTACGGGCGCTAGACGTCATGTCATCTGAGGCACTGGCTCCCTATCAAACCATCTTTGGTTTGGATGTAGGGGACATCTATTGCGCCAGTGAACACGGTTGTGACGAATGCCTCAAGCCCAATATTGACTACTCAGAGCTTAAGCATGTGGGCGTGAAGGGCGTGAAGGTCAATGCTGAAGTGATCTTGCCTGACGAAGACATGCTCTTGTTACTCAAAGACGGAAAAGACATAGAAGCTCGCCAAGCATGGCGCGCTAAACGTATCGCCAAATTCGACGAGTCCCACATGATAGGCAAGGAAGCGTGGGGGCATGCGCTGTACGACATGTCGCGTGGCTTGATAGATCCGTATTACTTTGAGATGAACTTTGGGTCGCCCAAGTTGTTGGCCGCCAAGGTCTAACGACTCGGGTGGTGGATAGTGCGGATGTGGCGAAGCTTTAAGCCACCACGCGCAGCACTTCTTCCCCATAGGCTTCGAGTTTTTTAGCGCCAATGCCGGCAATGCCTTGCAGGCTTTCCAAGTCGTGCGGTGCGGCTTGGGCAATGGCGGCCAAGGTGGCATCGTGAAAAATCACATAAGCGGGCAGGTTGTGTGCGCGCGCCACTTCGCTGCGCCAATCCTTGAGGGCCTCGTAGCGTTGTTGGCCGTCGTCGTCCAACGCAATCGGCGCAACCTTGGTGGTGCCCTTTGCTTTACGGTCAGCTTTGCGGTCGGCGGGGGTGGACACCGAAGCGCGCAAGCGCACCGTGACTTCCCCCTTGAGCACGCCGCGCGAGGCCTCGGTCAAATACAAGGTGTTGAAGGCCTGCGCGTCTACGCCTAATGCGCCAATGGCGATCAATTGGCGCAGCACGCCGCGCAACTGCAGCTCGCTGAAATGCGCACCGATGCCAAAGGTGCTGAGCTGGTTGTGGCTGTATTGGGTGACTTTTTCGGTGACCTTGCCGCGCAAGATATCCATCGCGTGACCCGCGCCAAACGACATGCCACTTTGCTGCTTGATGCGGTAGATGGTGGACAGCAGCATGCGAGCGGCTTCGGTGCCGTCCCAAATGTCGGGCGGGTTGAGGCAGTTGTCGCAGTTGCCACAGGTGTAGCGTGGTGCACCGTTTTCGGGTGATTGGTAGGTCTCGTCAAAGTAGCCGAGCAAACGAACACGTCGGCAATCGGTGGCTTCGGCCAAGGCCAGCAGCGCGTCGAGTTTGCCGCGCATGGCTTGTTTGAATTCTTCGCTCGCAGGGCTTTCATCGATCATGCGGCGCTGGTTTACCACGTCGTTCAGGCCGTAGGCCATCCACGCATGGGCGGCTTGGCCGTCGCGGCCGCCACGGCCGGTTTCTTGGTAATAGCCCTCGATGTTTTTGGGCATGTCCAAGTGCGCCACAAAGCGCACGTCGGGCTTGTCGATGCCCATGCCAAACGCCACGGTGGCAACCATCACCAAACCGTCTTCACGCAAGAAACGGTTTTGGTGCATTTGGCGAATGGCACCGTCTAAGCCCGCGTGGTAGGGCAGTGCGGCAATGCCTGCGTCGCACAAATTTTGAGCCACTTCTTCCACCCGCTTGCGCGATTGGCAGTACACGATGCCGCTGTCTTGCCAGTCTGGTCCGGTGTGCTCGCGCTGGATGAAGCGCAGCAGTTGGGTGGACGCGTCTTTCTTTTCAACGATGGTGTAGCGGATGTTGGGGCGGTCAAAGCTGCTGACGAATTGCTGCGCGTCTTCGAGCTGCAACCGCTCCACGATGTCGGCCCGCGTCAGCGCATCGGCGGTGGCAGTGAGCGCCATGCGCGGCACGCCGGCATAGCGCTCGTGCAGCACGGTGAGCGCGCGGTATTCGGGGCGGAAGTCGTGGCCCCATTGGCTCACGCAATGGGCTTCGTCAATCGCAAACAGGCTGAGCTGGCCTTGCTCGTGCAGGGCATCGAGCTGCGCCAAAAACCGTGGCGTGGTGATGCGCTCGGGCGCGGCGTACAGCAGGGTGATCTCGCCACGGCGCAGGCGTTGCTCCACCGCGTTGGCTTCTTCGCCGCTGAGGCTGGAATTTAAAAACGCGGCTTCAACACCGGCTTCGTACAGTGCGCCCACTTGGTCGTGCATGAGCGCGATGAGCGGCGACACCACGATGGTGATGCCGTGTCCCGCCCGCTGGCGGGCAATGGCCGGAATTTGGTAACACAGCGATTTGCCGCCGCCCGTGGGCATGAGCACCAGCGCATCGCCTCCGCCGCACACGTGGTTGACGATGGCTTCTTGGGGGCCGCGAAACGCGCCATAGCCAAACACTTCGCGCAGGATGTCTTGCGGATTCACGGGTGTGGACACGGCAGCTTTCGGCGCGCGCAATCGACGCTGGCGTGTAAATAAGTGGGGATGAACGAAGGCATGAGCCAGCTATTGTCCCTGCTTCTTACAATAGACACATGACCCAAGCCTACACACGCGCAAAAGAATTACCTGCCATTTTGGCCAAACGCATCGCCATCCTCGATGGCGCGATGGGCACCATGATTCAGCGCTTTAAGCTGAACGAAGCGCAATACCGTGGCGAACGTTTCAAGGACTTCCACAAAGACGTGAAAGGCAACAACGAGTTGCTCAGCCTCACGCGCCCCGACGTGATTCGTGACATCCACGAGGCTTATTTGGCCGCTGGCGCTGACTTGATCGAGACCAACACCTTTGGTGCCACCACTATCGCCCAAGCCGATTACGACATGGCCGATTTGGCCTACGAGATGAACCTGGCCTCGGCCCGCATCGCCCGCGAAGCCTGCGACAAATACAGCACGCCTGACAAACCCCGCTTCGTGGCGGGCGCGGTCGGCCCGACGCCCAAAACCGCCAGCATCAGCCCCGATGTGAACGACGCGGGTGCACGCAATGTGAACTTTGAAGAACTGCGTGCAGCCTATTACGACCAAGTCAAAGCCTTGGTCGAAGGCGGCTCGGATGTGTTGTTGGTCGAAACCATTTTTGACACACTTAACGCCAAAGCCGCCTTGTTTGCGATTGAAGAATTCTTTGAAGCCTCGGGCGAGCGCCTGCCCCTCATCATCAGCGGCACGGTGACCGACGCCTCGGGCCGCATCTTGAGTGGCCAAACCGTGACCGCGTTTTGGCACAGCGTGCGCCACGCCAAGCCGCTGGCCATTGGCCTGAACTGCGCCTTGGGTGCCACCCTGATGCGCCCCTACATTCAAGAGCTCAACAAGGTCGCGGGCGACACCTTCATCAGCTGCTACCCCAACGCGGGCCTGCCCAACCCCATGAGCGACACCGGCTTTGATGAAACGCCCGATGTCACCAGCCGTTTGCTGCACGAGTTCGCGGCT
Source organism: Comamonadaceae bacterium (assembly GCA_947371915.1). Classification (GTDB taxonomy): domain Bacteria; phylum Pseudomonadota; class Gammaproteobacteria; order Burkholderiales; family Burkholderiaceae_C; genus Limnohabitans. Next base: position 48,895 of record CANBRM010000009.1, read on the forward strand.
GAAGGCTTGGTCAACATCGTGGGTGGCTGCTGCGGCACCACGCCCGAACACATCGCGGCCATTGGCAGTGCAGTAGGCCCGCTGGCGCCGCGCAATGTGCACGGTGGTTTTTTCTACAAAGAAGAGGTCTGAGTCCGGACTGACCCGAGTATCGGGTCTTCCCTTAGGCCAAAGGTGACTGAGTCAGGCTCAAGGTTTGCACAATTGAGGTTAATCTTTACTTCGATCTGAAAGTTCGAAGCGCCCAAGCTAACAAGGAGACCTCAATGACCAGAACCTGCAAGATTCCTTCATGGATCAAAGCATCACTATGTGCCATCGCGTTGACCACCAGCGTCAGCAGCCAAGCGGTAGAAACCGTCAAGGTTGGATTCATCGATTTGTTATCGGGACCGTTTGCCTTGACGGGACAGAACTCGCTCAAGCAATTGCGCGAGGTGGTGATTCAGCTCAATGCCAAAGCTGGCCCCAAAGCCCCGTTGCTGGAGATTGTCGAGTTTGACAACAAGGGCTCGCCACAAGAAAGCCTGAGTGCCTTGAAAGCCGCGAACGACCGCAACATCCGATTCATCACACAAGGCGGTGGATCAGGCGTCGCATTGGCCCTGGTGGATGCGTTGAACAAACTCGCGGAGCGTGAGCCTGAGCGTGCGACCGTTTACCTCAACTACTCGGCCATGGACCCCCTACTGACCAACGAGCGCTGCAGCTTCTGGCATTTCCGTTTTTATCCGTCGAGTGAGATGAAGATGGAGGCCTTGTCGACCTACATGCAAGGGCGTAAGGACATCAAGAAGGTGTACCTGATCAATCAGGATTACACCCACGGCCGCCAAGTGTCAAAGGCGGCGAAAGAGTACTTGGCGCGCAAACGTCCGGATATTCAGATCGTGGGCGATGATTTCATTCCGATTGCTCAAACCCGTGACTTTGCGCCCTATGTGTCCAAAATCGCGGCGACGGGTGCGGACACCGTCATCACCTCGAACTGGGGCAGTGACTTGACGCTCATGTTCAAGTCGGCGCGCGATTTCGGGCTGAACATCAACTACTTCACACTGAATGCGAACAACCCTGGAACCCCTGCTCAGCTGGGCCCGTGGGGTGAAGGCAAGGTGGGTGTGATCTGGAATTGGGTGCACAACGCGCCAACGCCTGAGCTTGAAAAAATCTATGTGGACTACAAGAAGAAATACAACGACGATTTCATCTTTGCAGCGCACTGGAACACCATGAATATGCTGCGTGAAGCCATGCGCAAAGCTCAATCGACAGACCCGAAAAAAGTGGCCTTTGCGCTGGAGGGTATGACCTACAAGAGCCCCATGGGCGACGTCAAAATGCGCCAAACTGACCACCAGCTTGAAGCACCTTTGTACTTGGGTATTTGGGCCAAAAAAGGCAGCAAAGGCGTCAAGTACGACGCTGAAAACACGGGTTACGGTTTCCGTACTGAAGTGGTTTGGGACTCCTACATCAGTGCCCAACCCACGTCATGCCAGATGAAGCGACCCAGCTAAGCCATCCACCCTCAGGCTTGCAGCAGCCAGTCGCGCAAGCCTTGCACCTCGTGGGCGTCCAAACCAATGGGGCCATGCAAGTACGCTTGCATGCCGCCTTGTTGGTCCACGGCTTCAAATGCCGCGTGTAAAAAGGCTGGCTGCACCTGCCAAAGCACTTTCATGACATGTGCAGGGCCTTTGCCTTCCATGTGCGGGTCGCGGCGATACAGCTGGTTGGTGAGCAGGTAGTCGTGCTCGATGGTGGCACGGTCTACGCCAAGCGCTGACAGCAGCAGCGCTGCGGCAAATCCTGTGCGGTCTTTGCCTGCGGTGCAATGGAACACCTGGGGGGTGTCATGCGCCAACAAGTGTTTCAGGAAGCGACCAAAAGTGGCCGCGTTTTGGTTCACAAAATCACGGTAAGTTTCGCGCATTAAGTCCACCGTTTCTTCGGTGGTGGGCTCAATGCCTTGGGCCACCAGCGCCTGCATGCGTGCAATCACCGTGGGCTCGATCGCCAAAGGCACGCGCTCGACACCGGGAATGTCGTAGGGCGTCGCTGTGGATTCGGTGATACCTCGAAAATCTAGGCTGTGCCGCACGCCCAGCGCTTGCAACGATGCCAAATCGGTTGGTGTCAGCGCGGCCAAATGGTCTGAGCGAAACACCTGTCCACGCTTGATGCGGTGGCCGCTTTGCGTGGCGTAGCCGCCTATGTCTCGGAAATTGGAAGCGCCTTGCAGCAGTGAGGGTGTGACCAGAGACATAGAGTTCCAATGATTGATCGATGTTGGTATTGTCGATGGCTTCATTCAGCTCAGCCAACCTAGCCCGCTTACTCCGCGGGCTTTGTGCTTTTGGGTGCTGGTGCCTGTGGGCAGGCCCCGTTTGAAATCCAAGTGCCACCTTGGCTGAGCATCACGCAACGGGTGGGGAATGTTTTGATTTCTTGCCCTAACTGACCGCAAACAGGCGCGTATTCGCGGGTGCAGATTGGGGTGGGCGTTTGGGTTTGGGTCTGTGCTTGCGCCGAAACGCCGAGAAGCGAGGTCAATAGAAAGCGAATGAACATGGTGTGCGTTCTTTGGGGGATTGGGTTTGATTAACGTTTGGGCTTGAAGAAAGGTGCACAAAATAATTAAATACAGAACGTCCTACTCTTTGTGCCTCAAAGTTAGCGAGAAAAGTTCACCTGCCTGAAGATGGCGCATTCGGCTTGCGCTACCCGTTAAAATAAGGCCTTCCCCAAGGAGCGTTGCAGCTTCACCCTTCCTTTTTAGGTTTGCGCGTGAAGTCAGGCTTGGGGCCGAATCTTTTGCAACGACGCTCACCTGACAATTTGCACCCAGGTGAGTACCCCCATGAATTCCACTGCAGTTCCCCCCATGAAGCTGTCTGGCCTTGAGCCAGTGTCAATTGGCGAGGGCAGTTTGTTTGTCAACGTTGGCGAGCGCACCAACGTCACTGGCTCCA